>JBDTLY010000064.1:0-11567 GCA_039934535.1 Casimicrobiaceae bacterium
GCCGGTGCCGAGCGTGATCGCGATCACCAGCAGCGTCAGCAGCAGCAACACCGTGTCCATCGCGCTCAACCCGAGGATCAGCGGCCGCCCGGTGACGATGAACATCGCGGCGATCACGGGAATCGTCAAACCGATGCTCGCGAGCGCGGAGCCCAACGCGAGATTGAGGCTCGTCTGCAGCTTGTCGGCACGCGCCGCGCGCGCGGCGGCGAGTCCTTCCGGCAACAGGACCAGCGCCGCGATGATGAGCCCCACGACGGCCTCGGGCGCGCCGAAGTCCAGCACCGCCGCTTCGATCGCCGGCGCCAGCGCCTTGGCGAGGCCGACGACCGCGACGAGGCACACGAAGAGCAGCGCGACGCTCGTCCACGTCTGCGCGACGGACGGCGGCGGCGCGTGCGCGTCGTCGCCCGCGCCCGTGGCCAGGAAATAGTCGCGATGGCGGATGGTCTGGATGAACACGAACGCGCCGTACAGCACGAGCGACGCGATGCCGGAGAACGCGAGCTGCGAGGGTGACCACATCGGTCCCGGGACCGTCGTCGCGTAGTTCGGCAGCACGAGCGCCAGCAGCGACAGCGCGGCCAGCACCGCCAGCGCCGCGCTCGCGCCTTCGAGGTGGAAGACCTGCTCGCGATGCCGCAGTCCGCCGAGCAGCAGGCATATGCCGACGATGCCGTTGCACACGATCATGATCGCGGCGAACACGGTGTCGCGCGCGAGCGCCGCCTTCGCGTCGCCGACGGCGAGCATGATGGAGATGATCAGCGCGACCTCGATCACCGTGACCGCGACCGCGAGCACCAGCGTGCCGTAGGGTTCGCCGATCCGGTGCGCGATGACCTCGGCGTGGTGCACGGCCGCGAACACGGCGCCGCCGAGAAAGGCGGCGACGAGCACGAGAAACCAGCCGCCCCAGCCCGTCATGGTGGCGGTGATCAACGCCGCCCACGCCGCGACCGGCGTGACCCAGGTCCAGTGGTCGATGTACGAGCTCTTTTGCGTCATGCGCTCTCTCGTCGGCGACGGGCCGGCCAATCTACCATCATCACCGGGGCGCCGGGGTTCGCCGCTTCGCCGTGTTGGCGGGCGCGTCGAGCGCCCATTCGGCGCCCGTGAACCGTTGCGTCAGGAAATCGGTGAACGCGCGCACCTTCGCCGACAGGTGGCGGCGACTCGGATACACGACATGGATGCCGGCCGCGGGCGGCGCGTACGCGCGCAGGATCGGCACGAGGCGTCCCGCCTTCACGTCGGGACCGACGATGAAATCCGGCTCGTACGATATCCCCGCGCCCGCGACCGCCAGCGATTCGAGGAAGCGCCCGTTGTTGGCGTGTGCGGGACCTGCCACGCGAACATTGCGCTCACGTCCGTCGGGATCGCGGAACGGCCAGAGTCCGATTTGCGGCGCATAGGCATATAGAAGGCATGCGTGCGCGGCGAGATCCTCCGGCACGCGCGGCTCGCCGTGCTGCGCGAGATAGGACGGCGCCGCGCAGCAGACGAGCCTCGTCGTCCCGACCTTGCGCGCGACCAGGTCCTGGCCGCCGACGGCGCCGATGCGCACCGCGGCGTCGAAGCCTTCCTCGACGAGGTCGACAACGCGATCCGACAGCTCCGCGTCGAAGCGCATCTGCGGATGGCGCGCCATGAATTCGGCGATCGCCGGCGCGAGGTGCCGTTCGCCGAACGTCACGCCGCAGGTGAGGCGCAGCGTGCCCCGCGGCACCACCGCGCCTTCGCCCGCGGACTCCTCCGCTTCCTCGAGATCGGCGAGGAGCTGGACGCAGCGCTCGTGAAACGCGCGGCCGATTTCGGTGAGGGACAGGCGGCGCGTGGTCCGGTTGAGGAGACGCGCGTCGAGATGCGCCTCGAGTTCGGTGACGTGCCGCGAGACCGAGGACACCGACACGCCGAGCCTCTCCGCGGCCCGCGCAAAGCTGCCCATCTCGACAACTTTGACGAAGGCTTGGATGGCGTGGAAGCGGTCCATGTCCGGGCGGCCCGAGGGATAGCTGTCTATTATTGCAGTTTTCGCAACAATATTTCAATCAAATACCTATTTATCTCGAAATGAGCAAGAAGCATCATCTGCTCCGACGCGCCGAATCGCGCGCACTCACCCAAAAGGAGCCCTCATGTACAACGCACGCATGACCAATACCGCCGCGCTGCTGCTGCGGATTTCGCTAGGCACGATGTTCGTCGCCCACGCGCTGCTCAAGTATTTCGTCTTCACGCCGGCCGGAACGGCCAAGTTCTTCGAATCCCTTGGCCTCCCGGGCGCGCTCGGCTACTTCACGATCGCGGTCGAACTCGTCGGCGGCGCGCTGCTGATCCTCGGCGTGCGCACGCGCATCGTTGCGCTGGCGCTCGTGCCCGTGCTGCTTGGCGCGACGTGGGCGCACTCCGGCAACGGCTGGCTCTTCACGTCGCCGAACGGCGGCTGGGAATACCCGGCGTTCTGGACCGTGACGCTGATCGTCCAGGCGCTCCTTGGCGACGGCGCGTATGCGTTGCGCTACTCGAGCGCGCGGCCTTCGCTGCATCGCGCCTGACCTCGCCCGCGTGATATCACCCATGCCCCCTCCAGACCAAAACCCCAAGGAAACTCCATGAAGCTCTACTACTCCCCGGGCGCGTGCTCACTCGCGCCGCACATCGCGCTCTCCGAAGCCGGGCTGCCGTACACGACGAAGCGCGTCGACCTCAAGACGCACACCCTCGCCGACGGCACCGACTACTACACGATCAACCCGAAGGGCTACGTGCCGCTGCTCGAACTCGACGACGGCGCGCGCCTCAGCGAAATCGCGGCAATCGTGCAGTACATCGCCGACCGCAAGCCGGGCACGCTGGCGCCCGCCTACGGCACGATGGAACGCTACCGGCTGATGGAATGGCTCAACTTCATCGCGACCGAGCTCCACAAGCAGTTTGGCCCGCTGTGGTATCCGACCACGCCCGAGGCGACGAAGGAAGCGCAGGTCGCGAAGCTCAAGACCCGCTTCGAACTGATTTCGAAGGCGCTCGCCGCGCAGCCGTATCTCATGGGTGCTGCCTTCACCGTCGCCGATGCGTACCTGTTCACGATTCTCAATTGGGCGCCGATGCTGAAGATCGACCTCGCGCCGTGGCCCGCGCTGGTCGCATACCAGGCCCGCGTGGCGGCCCGTCCGGCCGTGCATGCGGCGCTTGTCGCCGAAGGACTCGTCAAGGGCGAGCGCGCTTCGGCTAAAGTAGCGGCCTGACGCAAAAGGCAGGCACACGCCCATGTCGCTTCCCACGCTTTTCCTCTCGCACGGCTCGCCGATGCACGCGATCGAGCCGGGCGCGGCCGGCAAGGCATGGGAAGCGCTCGGGCGCACGCTGCCGCGACCGCGGGCCGTGCTGATGGTGTCGGCGCACTGGGAAACCTCGGTGCCGATGCTGACCGGCAATCCGCAGCCGCAGACGATCCACGATTTCGGCGGCTTCCCGGCGGAACTCTTCGCGATTCGTTACCCGGCTCCTGGCGCGCCCGCGCTGGCGACGCAGGCGGTGGCGCTACTCAAGGATGCCGGCATCACCGCGGGGGTCGATGGCTGTCGTGGCCTCGACCACGGCGCGTGGGTGCCTCTGCGCTGGATGTATCCCACGCATGACGTGCCGGTGGTTCAACTCTCGGTGCAGCCGGCGCTCGGCCCCGCGCATCACGTGGCGATGGGGCGCGCGCTGGCATCCCTTGCCGGCGATAACGTGCTGATCGTCGGTTCCGGCCACACGACGCACAACCTGCGCGACTGGATGGGCAATCCGCGGCGCAACGAGCCGTTGCGTTATGCGCAGGCGTTTTCCGATTGGCTGCAGACGCGCCTCGCGGCGCACGACACCGCGGCGCTGGTCGCGTATCGCGAGCAGGCGCCGAACGCCGCGCGCGCGCATCCGACCGAGGAGCACTTCCTGCCGCTGCATGTCGCCTGGGGCGCGGCCGGCGAGGATCCTCGCGTCGAGCGGATCGTCGACGGCTTCGAGGCGGGCGCGCTGTCGCTCGACTCGTACGCGTTCCATCCGGCGCACTGACGCGTTCGAGCGCGACTGTGGTGATCGAAATCCTGCACAACACGGCCGCGTCCCGCTTCGAGGCGACGGTCGACGGACAATTGTGCGTGGCCAACTACCACCTGGTCGACGGCGTGATGCGGATCGTCCACACCGAAGTGCCGTCCGCGCTTGGCGGCCGCGGCATCGCCGCCGAGCTCGTGAGCGCCGCGTTTGCGCACGCCGCCGCGACCGGCCTCAAGGTCGAGCCGTGGTGCTCGTACGTCCGGGCCTACATGAAGCGCCATCCCGAAACGCAGGCGTTGCTCCCCGCCGGCTTCACGTTCTGACCGCCGGCCACCTCATCCGAACGGTCAATGGCGCACGCGGCGCCCGGCGCCGATGATGGATCCTATTCCGTCAGCGAACCGGAGGATCCGCGATGCCCCACCTGCTCGACCCGCAGCGCCTCGACAGCGAGACCGCCTATCTCGCCGCGCTCGACGAATTGGAGGAATTGATGACGACCGATCCCGACACGCCCGCCGGGCGGCGCTTCGACGAGCTCGTCGAATTGATCGAGGAGTACGAGGCGCGCCACTACGCGCCCGGGCTATCGCTGCAGTGACGCCTGCGCGGAATCCCGCGCGTCGAAAATCGCTTCGGCGGCGGCAAGGTCTTCGAGCGCGAAGCCGACCGACTTGAACACGGTGACCTGATCGTCGCTGGTTCGGCCGGGATGGCGCCCGCGCGCGAGGTCGGCCAGGTCCGCGGCGATGTCGTCTTGCGTGATGGCCCCGCTCGCGAGCGCCTGCACGAGGTCCCCGCCTTCCGCCAGCACCGCGTTGCGATGATCGACGACGATGACATCGGCGCGGCGCATCGCGGCATCGTCGGTCTCGCGCATCCCGGCATGGAACGCCCCGACGAGGTCGAGATGCACGCCCGGCGCAAGCCACGCGCCCAGGACGAGCGGCGCGCTGGACAGCGTGGCACAGGACACGATGTCGGCGGTCCGCACCGCGGCTTCGAGGTCGCGCACCGCGGTGACCGGCAAGCCGGCGGCCACCATTTCCTGCGCGACGGCCGCGGCATGTCCCGGCGTGCGGCTCCACAGGCTCACGCGCCCGATCGGCCGCACGTGCGAATGCGCTTCGATCAGGCCGCGTGCCTGCCGCCCCGCGCCGACCATGACGAGGTGCCGCGCGCCGCCCCGCGCCAGCGCGCGTGCCGCAAACGCGGAAGCGCCCGCCGTCCGCCGCGCGGTGATCTCGTCCCCGTCGAACATCGCCAGCGGCTCGCCGGTGCACGCATCGAAGAGTGCATACACGGCGTTCACCGCGCGCGCGCCGCGGCCGCGATTCCCTGGAAAGACGGTGACGAGCTTCACGCCAATGCGCCGCCCGGTGCGCCATGCGGGCATCAGCAGCAGCGCCGCGGTCGGCGCGTCCGGCACGTCGATCGCGTGATGAGCGCGCAGCGGCGCCGAGACTTCTTCGCGCAGCATCGTGCCCAGCGCATCCAGCATCCGCGGCCAGGGAAGCGCGGCGCGGATCGTCGCGGCGTCGAAGTA
Organism: Casimicrobiaceae bacterium; assembly: GCA_039934535.1. Lineage (GTDB taxonomy): Bacteria > Pseudomonadota > Gammaproteobacteria > Burkholderiales > Casimicrobiaceae > CAIWHR01. The sequence continues at coordinate 5,597 of JBDTLY010000064.1, forward strand.
GCGCATCGGTGGCGGGGCGGAAACTGCTAGGGGCGGTCTTCGGACAGCGACAGGAGCGCCGCGTTGCCGCCGGCGGCGGCCGTATTGACCGTCACCGTCCGCTCGACGACGAGCCGCGCCGGATCGTAGCCGCCATCGGCTTCCGGCGCGATGACGGGAACGATCTTTCCCGCGGCCGCCGCGAACTCGGCGCGAACGCGCGCCGCCCGCTCGGCGGACGCATCGAGCAGCACGGCGTCGACCGCGCGGGGATCGAGCGCATCGGCAAACGTCACGCTCGCGCCTTCGAGGCGGTCGCGCGCCGCGAACGTCAATGGGCTTCGCAGCCAGAGCGGCGTGTTCCCGGTGGCCCGCGCCGCGTTCGTCTGCGCGATCAGTGCTTCCGCGTCGTCCGCGATGCACACGACGACGCCGCGCGGCTGGAGCTCGAGCGTGTTGGCCTCGCCGGTCGGGCCGGGAAGCGATAGGGGTGATTCGGGCATCGGCAGGCGCGCGGCGCCGCGCACGAGCCGACGCAGGTAGAGCGGCCCGCCCGCCTTGGGCCCCGTTCCCGACAGTCCATGCCCGCCGAACGGCTGCACGCCGACGACCGCGCCGACGATATTGCGGTTGATGTACACGTTCCCGGCGTGCACGCGCGCGAGAATCGCCGCGGCGGTTTCGTCGATCCGCGTATGGATGCCGTGCGTGAGCCCGTATCCGGTCGCGTTGATCGCATCGACCAGCGCCGGCAGCTCGTCGCGATGCCAGCGCACGACGTGCAGCACGGGTCCGAAGACTTCGCGCGTCAGTTCCGCGAGCGCACCGACCGACGGCAGCTCGACCACCGCCGGCGCGACGAACGTCCCGCGCGCGAGCGCCTCCGGCACGGGCGGCTGGAATACGGGCCACCCGCGTTCCCGCACCTTCGCGAGATGGGCCAGCAGCACGTCGCGGGCTTCCGCATCGATCACCGACCCGACGTCGGTCGCGAGATGCCGCGGATCGCCCAGCACGAGCTCCTGCAGCGCGCCTTTCAGCATCGCCAGGACGTGCTCCGCGATGTCGTCCTGCACGCACAGCACGCGCAGCGCCGAGCACCGCTGCCCTGCGCTATCGAAGGCGGACGTGAGTGTATCGATGACGACCTGCTCCGGCAGCGCCGAGCTGTCGACGATCATCGCGTTCTGGCCGCCGGTTTCGGCGATCAGCACCGGGTCGTCGGCGCGCGGCGCGAGCTGGCGGTGGATGAGGCGCGCGACGTCGGTCGAGCCGGTGAAGATGACACCGGCGATCCGCGGATCGGCGACGAGCGCCGCGCCGATCGTCTCGCCGCGTCCGGGAAGGAGTTGCAACGCAGCGCTCGGAACCCCGGCGCGATGCAGGACGCGCACCGCTTCGAGCGCGATCAGCGGCGTCTGTTCGGCCGGCTTCGCGAGCACCGGATTGCCCGCCGCGAGCGCCGCGCCCACCTGCCCCAGGAAAATCGCCAGCGGAAAATTCCACGGCGAGATCGCGACGATGGGCCCGACCGGCTTTGCATCGGGCATCGCGCGCGCCTGCCCGGCGTAATAGCGCAGGAAATCGACGGCTTCGCGGACCTCCGAAACGGCATTGCCGAACGTCTTGCCCGCTTCGCGCACGGCCAGCGCGACGAACGTCGCGCGCTCCGCTTCGAGCAGGTCCGCCGCGCGTTCGAGGCACGCGGCGCGCTCGGCCGCCGGCGTGCGCGACCATTGCGCGCCGGCGCCCAGGGCCGTCGCAATCGCGGTGCCCACGTCCTCCTGCGTCGCCTCGACGACGCGCCCGACGACATCATCGTGGTCCGATGGGTTCACGAGGGTGACGGCGTCGGGCGCATCCGGCGCCGCGCCGAATTCGCGAGGCAACGTGTCGAGCGCCTGCGCGAGCTGGTGCAGCACGACGTCGTCCGCGAGATCGATGCCTTCCGAATTGCGGCGCCCCGGAATCATTGCTGAAGGCAGAGGAAGGTTTGCATGCGGCGCGCCGCCGGACTTTTCCGCCACGGCGACGGGATCCTCGACCAGTGACGCAATGGGAACCGCCGGATCGACGATGCGGTTGACGAACGACGAGTTGGCGCCGTTCTCGAGCAGGCGCCGCACGAGATAGGCGAGCAGCGTCTCGTGCGATCCGACCGGCGCGTAGACGCGGCAGGGGCGGTCGAGCTTGCCGCCGGCGGCGAGCTGGTCGTAGATGCTCTCGCCCATCCCGTGCAGGCACTGGAACTCGTAGCGTGCGTCGCCCGCGAGCGTGCGGATCGCCGCGATCGTGAATGCATTGTGGCTCGCGAACTGGCAATAGAGCACGTCCGGCGCCGCAAGCATCGCCTTCGCGCACGCGAGATAGGCGACGTCGGTATGCACCTTGCGCGTGAATACGGGATAGCCCGCCATGCCGTCGACCTGCGCGCGCTTGATCTCCGAATCCCAGTACGCGCCCTTCACGAGGCGCAGCGTCAGGCGTCGCTTGTGCAATCGCGCCAGCGCGATGACCCAGTCGATGACCGGCCGCGCGCGCTTCTGATAGGCCTGCACGACGAAGCCCAGTCCGTCCCAGTCCGCGAGCGACGGTTCCGCGGCAAGCGCGGCCAGCACGTCGAGCGAGATCTCGAGCCGGTCGGCCTCCTCCGCGTCGATGGCGAGACCGATGTCGTATTGCTTTGCGAGCCGCATCAGCGACAGCAGCCGCGGGACGAGCTCGGCCATCACCCGTTCGCGCTGCGCGCGGCCGTAGCGCGGGTGCAGCGCGGAAAGTTTCACCGACACACCCGGCCCCGCGACGACGCCGCGACCCTTCGACGCGATCCCGATCGCATGGATCGCCGTTTCGTACGCCTCCAGATAGCGCTGCGCGTCGGCCTCGGTCAGCGCCGCCTCGCCGAGCATGTCGAATGAGTACGTGTAGCCGCGCGCCTCGCGATCGCGCACGTTGAGCAGCGCCTCGTCGATCGTGCGGCCGGTGACGAACTGGCGGCCGAGGAGGCGCATCGCGAGGTCGACGCCCTTCCTGATCAGCGGCTCGCCGCCCTTGCGCAGCAACGATGCGAGCGCCTGCTCGAGCGCGCCTTCGTTGCGCGTGTCGACCAGCTTGCCGGTGACGAGCAGCCCCCACGCGGCGGCGTTGACGAACAGCGACGGCGACGCCCCGACGTGCGCGCGCCAGTCGCCGCGGCCGATCTTGTCGCGGATGAGGCGGTTGCGCGTGGCGGCGTCGGGGATGCGCAGCAGCGCCTCGGCGACGCACATCAGCGCAACGCCCTCGCGGCTGTCGAGCGAGAACTCGAGCATCAGCGCGTCCACGCCGCCGGCCTGCGAGCGCTCGGCGCGCACCGCTGCGGCGAGCCGGGTTGCGTGCGCCTGCGTTTCGGCGAGTACCTCAGGGGCGAAGCGCGCCTCGGCAGCCAACGCGAGGACGGTCGCCGCCTCGTCGGCGCGATGCGCGCAAGCGATGCGTTCGCGCAGCGAGGCGAGTCCGGCATCTTCGGATCCGACGCACGCGAAACCGAAGTCGAAGCCGGCGCGGCCGTCAGGGGCTTGGGACATGAACGACATCCGGAATGCCCGGCCGAGGAATGCGGCCGGTGCAGGAACGTGATTCTAGCGCGGCTGGCGCGCCGCCGGACGCCACTTCGATTCGACCCCGGGTGGTAACATCCTGCTCTGCACACGCAGCATGCGGATCGCCGCCCGGAAACGGACCCACGCCGCCGACTGCGCCGGCAACCGGGCGAGGAGCCCATGGTCGCATCGACCCGCTCGATTTTCCCCCGACCTTCACGCCGTGTCGCGTGCGGATTCATTGCCGCGCTCGCGTTGTCGTGGTGTGCAATCGCGACCGCCGGCCCGCAATGGAACCTGCTTGGACCCGAAGGCGGATTCATCCAGTCCGTCGCCGCCGGCGGCAGCGGCAAGGTGTACGCGCTCGTTACGCTCGACAAGACGCGCATCTTCGCGTCGGACGACGACGGCCTGCATTGGATCGAGCGGGCGGCACCCGCCGATTGCGCAAGCGGCGGAACGAAATTGCAGACGCGCGGCGACAGCGAAGTGTTCCTGCACTGCAGGACCAAAATCATGCGCAGCCGCGACGGCGCGCGCTCGTGGGCGCCCTACACGCCGACGAACGTCGACGGCCCGCTCGCGCTCGACCCGTTCTTCCCGTCACGGGCCATCGTGGGGCCTGCGGTGTCGGGCTACACCACCGACGACGGCCACTATTGGAACCTGCCTTATCCGAAAATGACCGGGAGCCCCCGACTGACGACGTTCGACCCGCTCCGCGCGAACAGGATCATCGGCGTCGGCACGGACACCGGATCCGGCGGCACCCAACCGCCGACCCGCTACTACGAATCCCGGGACTTCGGCGCCACCTGGCAAGGCCTCGGCGACGTCGTGCCCCCCGGCACGACAAATTGCTTCGAGCGCGATTTCGCCGTCGACCAGGCAGGCCGGTTGTTCGCCGTACTCGACTGCGGGCTCTTCCGCTCGGTGGACGGCGGCACGACGTGGACACGCATGTCCGCGTTTCCGGGCAGCTCGTTCACCGCGCTGACCGTCGACACCGCGAACGGCGGGCGATTGATCGCGGGGCCGTCGCCCGCGCTGAGCGGAGCGGACGCCCTCTACGAGTCGCGCGACGCGGGCGCAAGCTGGCACGCCCTGCCGGCCCTGCCGGCGGAAGGAGTCGATGTCGCAGTCAGCAGCACCGGCGCACTGTGGATCGCGACGACCGACGGCGTGTATCTGCACGATCCTGCGGCGCGTACCTGGATTTCACGCAATGTCGGCATTCACGCCCATCCGATCGGCGACGTCGAGCCCGCAACCGGTAACGGTCTCGTCTTGTCGGCGCTGGACACGGGCTATTTCCGCACAGGCAACGCGCAGTCACTGGATGGCGGCCGCACATGGACATCCTTCACGGTGGACGGCAAGTTCGTCGCCCGTCTCGCTCGAAACGTCAGCGACCCGCGCTCGCTGCTGGCGTTAACGTGGCAATACGAACTGTATGCAAGCGGGGACGGTGGCGTGACGTGGCGTTCGGTCAGCGCACGCGCGTCGATCGGCGACCTGCCCGTCGGCAGCCTGGTCCCGTTCGGCCCCCAGCCGGGCATCGTCTACGGACTTTACGAAAAGTGCATCGGTTTCTTCACCGGATGCTTCTGGACGCCTCAAGGCGTGGCAAAGAGCGTCGACGGCGGCAAGACCTGGAGCGACATGAATGCCGGCATCGCGGATCCGGTGTCGAGCCTTGTCGTCAGTCCGGCCGATGTCAATGTCGCGTTCGCCGCGACGTCCATGGCGCTTTACGTCACGCGCGATGGCGGTCTTCATTGGCAGCTGGCAGCGCCCACAGCAGGAACACGCGCGGTCGCCGATCCCGGGGATCCGGCACGATGGTATGCGCTCGGCGCGGCCGGCCAGATCGCCACGACGGCGGATTACGGCGCGCACTGGTCGATGCTGCCCGACGCCGGCATCGCTTCCGCGACTTTCGACCTGCTGATCGAGCCGCGCGATCCGCGCATGCTGTACGCCGTGGGCAGCGCCAGCGACGTCAGCGTGAGCATCGACCGCGGAGCCAATTGGCATCGGATCGTGGAGCCTTCGACCACGCTGTCGCTGTTCCCGCAATCGACGCGGCTCGCGCCCAATCTTTCGACGACGATTTTCGCGGCGACCGGACAGGGCGTCCTGCGCCTCAACGTGGCGAATTTTCAGGGGTTGTGGTGGAACGCTCCCGCCGATTCGGAGCCAGGCTGGGGAATCAACGTCGCGCACCAGGACGACACGATCTTCGCGACGTGGTTCACCTACGACGCCACGGGCAAGGCCTGGTGGCTCGCGATGACCGCCGACAAGACGAGCGACGGCGGCTACGCGGGGACGCTCTATGAAACCCACGGTCCGGCGTTCAACGCGGCGCCGTTCGATCCGACGCTGGTCTCCAAGACGCCGGTCGGTTC
>JBDTLY010000065.1:0-11563 GCA_039934535.1 Casimicrobiaceae bacterium
CCGCGCGAGGCCCTCGCGCGTGATGCCGGCCGCCGAAAGTCCGTTCTGCTCGAGGATTTCGGCCAGCGCAAGGGCGGTTCCCGACGATGCGTACGCGTCGTGCCAGTGCTCGCGGCCGAACTCGCGCGCGATCGCCTCGACTTCGGCGCGGGCCGTCGTGTCGGCCGCGGCGAACGCGGTGGCCGAGAGCGCCCCGTCGGCAAAATAGCGCCGCGTCATTCCGACGCAACCGATCTGCAGGGATTCGAGGCGCTCGGGCTCGAGGCCGCGGCCAATGATGAATTCCGTCGATCCGCCGCCGATGTCGATGACGAGGCGCGGCTGGGTCGACGCCGGCAGCACGTGCGCGACGCCGTTATAGATGAGGCGCGCTTCCTCGTGCCCGGTGATGATGTCGATCGGAAATCCCAGCGCCTTCTCGGCCTGCGGCATGAACGCCGCGGCGTTGGTCGCCACCCGGAATGTGTTGGTCGCCACTGCGCGCACCGCGGAAGGGTGCAGGCCCTTGATGCGCTCGCCGAAACGGGCGAGGCAGGCGAGCGCCGCGCGCCGCGCCTCCGGCGCGAGGCGGCCGCGTTCGTCGATGCTGGCGCCGATGCGCAGCGTTTCGCGCCATGTGTCGAGGCGGAAGATCTGGTCACCCTCGACGCGTCCGACCTCGAGCCGGAAGCTGTTCGAGCCCATGTCGACGACGGCGAGCATCTCGGGGGCGGTGGCGTGGGCGGATCGCGGCATGGTGCGCGAAAGCGTAGCAGAAACGAGGGTCAGACTCGATTTTTGATCCCGCGAATTCCAATGTTCAAGCCTTGCCGAAAAATCGAGTCTGACCCTCGTTTCTGACCCTCGTTTCTGCTTTCTGCTACGCTCGACGGTTGCTGCTCGCGCAACGTACGCCATGCCCATCGATTACCTGCAGAAGATCCTGACCGCGAAGGTCTACGACGTCGCCATCGAGTCGCCGCTCGAGCTCGCGCCGACGTTGTCGCGGCGCCTCGGAAATCGCGTGCTGCTGAAGCGCGAAGACCAGCAGCCGGTGTTCTCGTTCAAGCTTCGCGGCGCGTACAACAAGATGGCGCACCTGTCGACGGCGGAGCGCGCGCGCGGCGTGATCGCGGCGTCCGCGGGCAACCATGCGCAGGGCGTCGCGCTGGCGGCGCAAAAGCTCGGCTGCAAGGCGACGATCGTGATGCCGGTGACGACACCGCACATCAAGATCGCCGCGGTCGAGGCACGCGGGGCGAAAGTCGTGTTGCACGGCGACTCGTACAGCGACGCCTATGCGCACGCGCTCTCGATGCAGAAGGGACTGCGCGCGACGTTCGTGCATCCGTACGACGATCCCGACGTGATCGCGGGCCAGGGCACGATCGGCATGGAGATCCTGCGCCAGTGCGAGGGACCCATCGACGCGATCTTCGTCGCCGTGGGCGGCGGCGGCCTCATCAGCGGCATCGCGTCGTACGTGAAGCGCGTGCGGCCCGAAATCCGGATCATCGGTGTCCAGCCGGTCGACTCCGACGCGATGACGCGCTCGCTCAAGGCGGGCCGCCGGGTCAAGCTCTCGCATGTGGGGTTGTTCGCGGACGGCGTGGCGGTGAAAGAGGTCGGCGTCGAGACGTTCCGCATCGCGCGCGAGCTCGTCGACGAGATGGTGCTGGTCGACACCGACGCCACCTGCGCCGCGCTGAAGGACGTGTTCGAGGACACGCGCTCGATTCTCGAGCCGGCCGGTGCGCTGTCAATCGCCGGCGTGAAGGCGTGGGTCGAGCGCCATCGCACGAAGGACCGCACGTTCGTCGCGATCGCCTGCGGCGCCAATATGAACTTCGACCGCCTGCGCTTTGTCGCCGAGCGGGCAGAGCTCGGCGAAAAGCGCGAGGCAATTGTCGCCGTGACGATTCCGGAGCGGCCCGGCAGCTTCCGCGCGTTCTGCCGCCTGCTCGGCAAGCGCGCGGTCACCGAGTTCAACTACCGCTACGCCGATGCGCGCGTGGCGCACCTGTTCGTCGGCATCGAGGTCGCGGGACGGCACGAGACCGAGCGCCTTCTGTCCGAGCTGAAGCGCCGCCGGATCGAGGCCTGCGACCTGACCGACAACGAGATGGCCAAGCTCCATGTCCGGCACCTGGTCGGCGGCCATGCCCCGGCGGCGGAGAACGAGATCCTCTACCGCTTCGAGTTCCCTGAGCGTCCCGGCGCGCTGATGCAGTTCCTGAACAGCATGAGCCGCGGCTGGAACATCAGCCTCTTCCACTACCGCAACCATGGCGCCGACTACGGCCGGGTGCTGGTCGGCATGCAGGTGCCGCCCGCGGACGAGGGGGAATTTCGCGCCTTTCTCGACCGGCTGGGGTACGACTACGTTGACGAGACCGGAAACCCCGCCTATCGCATGTTTCTCGGGCGGTAAGTGACCGTGGCGAGCCCTGGGTGCCTGGTCGCGGGCGTGCCTTGGCGGGTGACCTTTCCCTGGGTGTCGGGGCGGAATTTGCGCAGCGGCGCCGGATTCCGACGTCCCGAGGCAGGGGGTGCCGCCCGGCGGCATGGCCGGCCGCCCGAAAATTGCTCCGCTGTTGCGAAATTGTGCCAATTGGGCCGCCGGGGCCGATTCAGGCAAGGTTTATGCTCTAGGCAGTTGGCATCCGGCGTGGCAAACTTGCCCCGGCAGGGTCGCGGCTTACACCGGAGCGGCCGCCGGATCGGGGCGTACGGACGGGAGAATGCGTTGGCGGAGCAGAATACGCTGTCGGGCGTCAAGGTAATGGTGATCGACGATTCGAACACCATCCGCCGCAGCGCCGAGATATTCCTGCTGCAGGCGGGATGCACGGTGATCCTCGCCGAGGATGGCTTCGACGCGCTCGCGAAAATCGCCGACCACCAGCCGGACCTGGTCTTCGTCGACATCATGATGCCGCGGCTCGACGGGTACCAGACCTGCGCCCTGATCAAGAAAAACGCGAAGTTCCACGTCATGCCCGTGATCATGCTGTCGTCCAAGGACGGCCTGTTCGACCGTGCGCGCGGGCGGATGGTGGGCTCCGACCAGTACCTGACCAAGCCGTTCACCAAGGAAAGCCTCCTGAAGACGGTGGCCGCGCACGTGAAACGCGTCGCGGCGGCTTGATCGGGTGTCGGTACCGTCTCCTCGCTGTGGGGCGGACCGGGGGAAAGCAGCAACGAGGGCAGGAGCCATGACGATCAAGAAAATCCTCATCGTCGACGATTCGCCGACGGAGCGGCATGTGCTGAACGACATGCTGACGAAGGCCGGCTACGAGGTCGTCGCCAGCGACAACGGCGAAGACGCGATCCAGAAGGCGAAGCAGGTGCGGCCCGACCTCATCCTGATGGACGTCGTCATGCCGGGCCTCAACGGGTTCCAGGCGACGCGCGCGATCAGCCGCGATGCGGACACGCGGAGCATCCCGATCATCCTGTGCACGTCGAAGAGCCAGGAGACCGACAAGATCTGGGGCATGCGCCAGGGCGCGCGCGACTACGTCGTCAAGCCTGTGAGCCGCGACGAACTCCTGCTGAAGATCGCCGCGCTCGGCTGAGCGCGAATCCCCAGTCAACCCGCCATGGCCCGCGCCGCCAAAGTCGACCTCCGCTCGTTCCAGCAGGAACTCGCGTCCCGGCTCGCCACCAAGACGGCGGCGCAGGTCGAGTCGTCGCGCCTGGGGCTCGCGTGCGGCGGCGCGCAATGGCTCATCCGGCTCGCCGACGCGGGCGAAGTGATCACGGTCCCGCAGATCGCCGGCGTGCCGCTCACCCAGCCCTGGTTCCTCGGCATCTCCAACATCCGCGGCAACCTGTACAGCGTGATCGACTTCGGCGCCTTTCTCGGGCGCGAGGCGAGCCTTGCCGGCCACGCGGGCCAGGGGCGTCTCGTGGTGTTCGGTCCGCGCACCGGCGAACTCAAGGCAGGCATCGTCGTGCAGCGGGTGCTCGGCTTGCGCAACCTGGCGGAGCTCGCGCCGGCGTCGCCGCCGGTCGACGTTCCGGAATGGTATGGACAGCGCTGGATGGATGCCGAGGGCGGCGCGTGGCAGGAGATCGACCTCGCGCGGCTCGCGCACGATCCGGGGTTCCTGCGGGTGGGGCTCTAGCGTTTTGAAGGCACCGGCGCGCGCGGCGCGCCGATTGGAGGAAGCATGGCGATTTCAATGAAGCTGCCGAAGGTTTTCGGCGCCCGCAAGGGGGCGCAGGTCGACGACCTCGACATGCCGACCACGCAGGTGCGCGCGGCGCAGCCGGGCTACGATCCGCTCGCCTCCGTGTCCATCATGGAGCAACTGCGCTCGGCGACCTCCGAAATGCGGATGCCACGGCGCCTGTGGGTGATCGGCAACCTTCCGATCGTCCGCCAGTTCCAGGTGCTGGGCGTGCTGCTGGTGACGTTCCTCGTGCTCGCGGCGCTCATGCTCTTCCTCGACGGCCGGCTCACGTCGCAAGGGGCGGCCGCCGAATCCACGGCGACCGAAATGCAGATGCTGTCGCAGCGCCTCGCGCGCGGCACCGCGCTCGCGGCGCAGGGCCAGGCGGCGGCGTTCCCCGCGCTGAAGGACAGCCGCGAACGCTTCAAGGCGGACCTCGATGCGCTGCAGAACGGCGGTTCGGTGCGCGGCGTGTCGCTCGACGCGCCGTCGGACGACACCGTGTCCAAACTCCTGCAGGACATCAAGGCAAGGTGGGACGGCGTCGATGTCAACGCCGGTCGCGTCCTCGAGAATCAGCAGAGCCTGACCACGCTCGCCAAGGGGCTCGAGAGCATCAATCAGGAAAACAGCGGGATTCTCGAGCTTGCGCAGCAGGCGGCGCAGCAGGTCGGGCAGAGCGGCGGCAGCCTGCGCGAGATCGAGTACACGAACCAGCTGGCGGTGCTGTCGCAGCGGATCGCGAAAAACGCCAACGCGCTTGCGTCGTCCGAGGTCATCGAGGCCGACGTTGCGTTCCTGCTCGGAAAGGACGCCGGCACGTTCCGCGACATCCTGACGGGACTCTTGAAGGGCAGCGACGCGCTGCGCCTTACGGGCGTGAAGAACGAAGAAGCGCGGGCAACGCTGACCGAGCTCCAGAAACGCTTCGCGACCTACGACCAGGGCGTCGGGGCGATCCTGCAGAACATGAACCGGCTGGTCGCGGCCAAGCAGGCGGCGCGCGGGATCAACAACGAGTCGGAAGCCCTCCTCACCGATACGTCCAGGCTCGCGGCACAGTTCGAGTCCGGCACGCGATCCCGCGGCGCCCTCTGGGCGTCCATCACGTTCGTCGCCATCGCCCTCGTCTTCCTGGTGCTGCTGGGCAAGGTCTTCCTGGACGACGCCCGCGTGCGCGCGGTGGAAAGCGAAGGAGAGAACAAGCGCAACCAGGAGGCGATTCTCCGGCTGCTGAACGAGATGGGCAACCTGGCCGACGGCGACCTCACCGTGCAGGCGTCGGTGACCGAGGACGTCACGGGCGCCATCGCGGACTCGATCAACTTCACGATCGAGGAGTTGCGCACGCTGGTCAAGGGCATCAACTCCGCGACCGACCAGGTGGCGAAGGCGACGCAGGACGCGCAGGCGATCTCGAACCGTCTCTACGAGGCGTCGCAGCGGCAGAACAAGGAGATCCAGCAGGCGTCGTCGTCGGTGCTGCAGATGGCGCAGTCGATCAGCGAGGTCTCGCAGAGCGCGGTGCAGTCGGCGCGCGTCGCCCAGCAGTCGCTCGCCGCCGCCGAAAAGGGCGGCCAGGCCGTGCAGAACCAGATATCCGGCATGAACGAAATCCGCACGCAGATCCAGGACACGTCGAAGCGGATCAAGCGCCTCGGCGAGTCCTCGCTCGAAATCGGCGAAATCGTTGAACTCATCTCCGACATCACGGAGCAGACGAACGTTCTCGCGCTGAACGCCGCAATCCAGGCGGCGTCCGCCGGCGAGGCGGGCCGCGGGTTCACGGTCGTGGCCGAGGAAGTGCAGCGCCTCGCGGAGCGCTCGGGTGAAGCGACGAAGCAGATCGAGGCGATCGTTAAGACCATTCAGGCCGACACGCAGGACGCGGTGGCGGCCATGGAGAAATCGACCGTCGGCGTGGTCGAAGGGACGAAGCTGTCCGACGCCGCGGGCCAGGCGCTGGAGGAGATTCGCAAGGTGTCGCGCGAGCTCGCTGAACTCATCGGCAGCATTTCCGCGCAAACGCAGAAGCAGTCGGCGTCGGTTTCCGACGTGACGCGCGGCATGCAGGGCATCCTCAAGATCACCGAGGAAACGACTGAGGGCACCAAGCAGACGAACGTGTCCATCGGCCAGCTGACGCGGCTCGCGGCCGAGCTCCGCAGCTCCGTCGCGGGGTTCAAGGTCTGACGTCGTCCTGACGCGGGAACCGGCGCCGCGCAGGCCCGGTTCTTGCTGAAAGTCCGGTTTATTGCCGAACACACCGGAATTGGATTCAACCAACGTGGCCACCGACTCCGCATCCGACTTCGACCTGGGCCCGCTGTCCTGGGTGCAAGGTGAAATCGACCAGGCGCTCACGCGCGGCCTGGAGTCGCTGGTCGCCTTTCGCGCGACGGGCAAGGACCTGGCGTCGCTGAAACATGCCCGCACGCATATCCACCAGGCGGCGGGCGCGATCCAGATGGTGGGCCTCGACGCGGTTGTCGCCTACACCGACGAAGTCGAGCGCCAGCTTGCGCGCCTCGAGGAACTTCCGGTGCGCGACGCTCAGGTCGCCTGCGAGCAGATCGAGCGCGCATGCAAGAAGCTGCGGATCTTCCTGGACGAGCTCGTCAACGGCGCCATGCCCGTCCCGCTCAAGCTGTTCCCCGAGTACGAAATGATGCAGCGCGGGCGCGGCGTGAAGGCCGCATCTCCCACCGATCTCTTCTATCCGGATCTTGGGCCGCGCGCGCCCAAGCTCGGCACGCCGCAGGTGATTCCGGCCGCGAAGCTGCCGTCCTACATGGTGAAGCAGCGGCGCCTCTACCAGCGCGGCCTGTTGTCGTGGCTGCGGGGCGCCGACGACGGCGAAGGCGCCAAGGCCATGCGCGATGCGGTGGCCGGCATCGAGGACGCGACGACGCAACCCAATTTGCGCGCGTTCTGGTGGACCGTGGGCGCTCTGTTCGACGCGCTCGTCGAGCACGGGCTCGAGTCTGGGTTCGGCGTGAAGCAGCTCGCCGCGCGGGTGGACCTGCAGATCCGCCGCGTCGTCGAAGGTTCGGCCAAGGTTGCCGACCGGCTGCGGCGGGAAGTCCTCTACTACGTCGCCATCAGCGCACCCATTGCACCGTCGGTGCAGGCGGTACAGAAGGGCTTCAAGCTGTCCGGACTCATTCCGTCGGCGGAGGTGCTGAACTCCGATCTCGTGCGCATCCAACCGCACCTGCGCGAAGCGCGCGAATCACTTACGTCCGCGAAGGACGCCTGGCTCAAGTTCGCGTCGGGGCGCGCGGAGAACCTGCCGAAGCTGAAGCAGACGCTGGCGACCGTTCACAAGCACGTCGCCGAAGTCGGCAACGGCACGCTGATGAAACTGACGGCGGGGCTGGTGGAGCGGTTGAACAAGATGCCGCAGACGATTCCCGAGCCGCTCGCGATGGAATACGCGACGGGAATGCTGCTCGCGGAAAGTGCGCTCGAGAATTACGCAAGCCTCACGCCGGATTTCCCGAAACAGGTCGAGACGATGCTTTCGCGCCTCGACTCCGCACGCACGCTGCGTCCGCTGGCGGGTGCAGCGGCAGTTCCGCTGCTGGACGAGATGTCGAAGCGCGTGCAGGAGCGCCTGCTGCTGGCGCAGGTCGGCCGCGAGATCCAGGCCAATCTCCGCCATATGGAACAGGTGCTCGATGCGTTCTTCCGCGACAGCACGAGGCGAGCGGAGCTTGCCACCCTTACCAAGGACAGTCAGCAGATCCGCGGCGCGTTGAAGATCCTGGGACTCCCGGAAGCAGAGCAGCTGCTGGGGCTTTGCCAGGATCAGATCGACACCTACGCGAATGCCGAAACGGTGGTGTCGAACGAAGACCTGGAACTGCTTGCGGAATCGCTTTCCGGCCTCGGCTTCTACATCGAGGCGGTCGAGCAGCAGCGCCCGGAGCGCGAGCGCCTGATCGCGCCGCTTCTCGCGCGGCGGCTCGGCGAGGCGCCGCCGCCGGCCGAGCCCGACGCGGGCGACACGGTCGAGGCCGCCGTCGAGGAATTGCGCAGTGCCCTGCCGGCGCTCGTTGCCGAAGTGCGCCATGCGCCGGCGGACGAGGGCGCGCGCGCGCTGCTCCGCACGCGGCTCGAGGACCTCCGAAACGACGCCGAGCTGATCGGCGACGCCGACCTGACCGCGCAAGCGGCGGCCGCGCTGACCGAGTTCGACGCGGGCGGAACCGCCACGCTGACCGCAGCGGTGTCCGCGATCGCCGCCGCCGGCGGCGCCGCGCCCGCGCCCGCGATCTCCGAGGAAACGCAGCGGTTGCTGGACACCGACGCTTCGGGACTCGACGCCGAGCTGCTCGACATTTATCTCACCGAGGCGCGCGAAGTGCTCGACACCGTGGCCGCCCAGCGGTCCATTCTCGAGGAGAACCACGGCGACCGCGAAGCGCTGCGCACGACCCGCCGCCAGTTTCACACGCTGAAGGGCAGCGGGCGCATGGTCGGGTTGAACGAACTGGGCGAAATCGGCTTCGAGGTCGAGAAGATCCTCAACCGGCTGCTAGAGGAAGAGCACATCGTCACGCCGCGGGTGCTCGAGATGGTCGCGGTCGCGGAGCGGAGCTTTCGCGCATGGGTCGCCGAACTGTCGGCGTCCGGTCGCGTCGTCGCGGATCCCGCGGAGTTGCATTCGGCGATCGCGGCGGTCGAGGCGGAGCTGCCGCCCGGCCGCGAGTCGGTGTTGACGCCGACGCCGCCCGCGCCGCAGCCTGAGTTGCATGAGGTTCCGCCGGCGCCGACGGCCGCGCCATCGGCACCGCCGCCCGTGCCGCCCGTGGTGGAACCTGCGGCGCCCGAGGCGCTGCCGTCGCTTGCGATGCCGATGATCGAATTGCCGGAGGTCGGCGCCTCGCCGACGTCCGCACTTGTCACCGCGCCGTTCGCGGCGGCGCCCGCGCCCGAAATCCCGCCTCCGGATCTGAAGTTCGAGATGCCGGCGCCGGCCGCGATCGACGAAATCACGATCGACGATGTCGCGATCGGGGATCCGGCGACCGACGCGCACCCGGATGCCGGCATCCTGTCCGACGAGATCAAGGTGGGCGAGGTCACGCTTTCGACGGTGCTGTTCGGTATCCTGGTCGAGGAGGCCCTCCAGCATCTCGCCACCCTCGCGCACGAGCTCGACGTGCTGCAGTTCGACGTGAAGCAACGGCCATCGGCGGCGATGGTCCGCGCAAGCCACACGTTGTGCGGCATCCATCGCACGGGTGGCTTTCCGCTCGTCGCGACGACCGCGAAGTCGCTCGAGCAGACGTTGCTCGCGCTTCAGCAGCGCGAGCTGCCGTTGCCGGGCGCCGCGCTGCCGGTGCTGGCGCGCGCGGTGGAAGGACTCCGGGCGTTCGTCGGCCGCATTAATGATTGCGAGGGATTCACGTCGACGGATGCGACGGAAGCCGCAGAAATCCAGCGCGAACTCGAAGGATTGCGACAGGAAACCGACGCGGTGCCCGCGGTTGCCGATGCCGAATCGCAGGCGGAGGACGAGGCCGCGCGCGACGAGCACGACGAGGCGCGCGCCCGCGGGCCCGTCGCCGTCCCGGTGGCGGCGCCCGACGTTGCATCGCCTTCAGCAGCCAAGGACGGGCCGGCGCCCGTCGTCGCCGTGCCGGCGGATGCTGCAACGGAACGGCCCCCGCACGTCGTGCCTGCGCCGCCTGTCGAGCCGGAAGTGCAGCTGCCCCAGCCGGTACCCGATCCGCTGACCGACATCCGCGACGAAGTCGACCAGGATGTGCTGCCGATCTTTCTCGAGGAGGCCGCGGAACTGTTCCCGCAGGCGGGCGAACAGTTGCGCGCATGGCGGCGCCGACCGACCGATGTCGAAAGCTCGAGCCAGCTCCGCCGGACGCTGCATACGTTCAAGGGCAGCGCCCGGATGGCGGGCGCGATGCGTCTTGGCGAGCTGACGCACCACATGGAGTCGCGCCTCGACGTCGGCGGCGCGGCCGCGCCGGCGACGCCGGCGCTGCTGGATGCGCTCGACGACGACCTCGATCGCATCGCGTTCGTGCTCGAAGCGTTGCGCGAAGGCAAGGTCAATGTGCCGCTGCCGTGGGCGGCGGTCGAGGCGGAGGCGCCGGTCGCACCGGAGTCCGAACCCCTTGCGACCCTCACCGTGGCGGAAGCGCCGCCTCACGTCGAGGAAGCGCCGCCGCAACCGGCGACGCCCGTCGTTGCGCCGCCGACGGCGCCGGCCCCAACCGCCGAGGCCGATTCGGGGCAACGCGCCCAGTTGCGCGTTCGCGCCGACATGATCGACCGGCTCGTGAACGAGGCGGGCGAGGTGGCGATCGCGCGTGCCCGCGTCGAAGGCGAATTGCGCTCGCTCAAGGCGAACCTGCTCGAGCTGACCGGAAGCGTGATCCGGCTGCGCTCGCAGGTGCGCGAAATCGAGATCCAGGGCGAGTCGCAGATCCAGTCGCGGATGAGCGTCACCGGCGAGTCGGCGGAAGGATTCGATCCGCTGGAATTCGACCGCTACACGCGGTTCCAGGAGCTGACGCGCTCGCTCGCGGAGGGCGTCAACGACGT
The DNA here is from genome assembly GCA_039934535.1 of Casimicrobiaceae bacterium. GTDB lineage: Bacteria > Pseudomonadota > Gammaproteobacteria > Burkholderiales > Casimicrobiaceae > CAIWHR01. The sequence goes on from JBDTLY010000065.1 coordinate 10,734, forward strand.
CTCGACGGTCCAGCAGTCGCTGCTGAAGAACCTGGACGACGCCGATGCCGCGCTGGTCGCGCAGGCGCGGCTGTCGCGCGACGTGCAGCAGCAGCTGTTCTCGATCCGCACCGTGCCGTTCGGCAGCGTGTCGGAACGCCTCTACCGGATACTGCGCGCGACGGCGAAGGACCTCGACAAGCGCGCGAACCTCGAGATTCGCGGCGGACAGGTGGAGCTCGACCGTTCCGTCCTGGAAAAGCTGGTCGGGCCGCTCGAGCACCTGCTGCGCAACGCGCTCGACCACGGCATCGAGTCGCGGGCCGCGCGCGCCGCCGCGGGCAAGCCGGAAACCGGCGAGATCTCCCTCACCGTGCGCCAGGTCGGCAACGAAATCGCGATCGAGCTCGTCGACGACGGCGGCGGGATCAATCTCGAGCAGATCCGCGCCCGCGCGATCGCGCAGGGGCGCATCACTGCCGACGGCACGCCGACCGATTCGCAATTGATAGAATTCATCTTCCTCCCGGGATTCACCACGGCGGAAAAGGTCACGCAGCTGTCGGGTCGCGGGATCGGCATGGACGTCGTGCGCGCCGAGATCGCCGCGCTGGGCGGCCGCGTCGAGGTGACCACGCAGCCGGGCCGCGGCACGACATTCCTCATGTGGCTTCCGCTTACGCTGGCGGTGGCGCAGGCCGTGCTCGTGCGCGCCGGCGGCAGGCTCTGGGCGCTGCCTTCGCCGATGGTCGAGCAGGTTCAGCAGATCAAGGCCGAAGCGCTCGTCAACCTGTACGTCGCGCGCAAGGTCGAATGGCAGGGGAAGAGCTATCCGTTCCACTACCTGCCGC
>JBDTLY010000066.1:0-11541 GCA_039934535.1 Casimicrobiaceae bacterium
TCATCGCGCCGCCGGTCATCGCGCCGCCGGTCATCGCGCCGCCGGTCATCGCGCCGCCGGTCATCGCGCCCCCGGTCTCTGCACCCCCAGTCAGTGCGCCACCTGCGGCACCGGCGCCTGCGCCCGCCGCGCCGCGATCGGCGGCGCCGGAACCCGCGCCGCCCATTCCATCCGAGCCGTCTCGCGCGCGCGATGTCGAACCGTCGCGGCCCGCGGCTGCGCCGCTGCGCGAAGCGCCGTCGCCGGAACCGTTGCCAAGGCTCAAGTTCGGCGCGCCGGAGGAGGATCCCGACGACATCTTCAAGCCGCGGACGCCGCCGCCGGTGGGCGTCGTGCCGCCGCCCGGGCAGGCGCCGCGCTTCAATTTCGATGCCGCGAAAAAGGAAGGCCCGGCGATCGGCCGCTCGGACGGGCGCAAGAGCATCTTCAATCTCAAATCGCCGCCGCCGGAGCCCGAATCGAAGCTGGGCAAGGCGATCCAGAAGGCGGCGCAGCCCGACTGCAAGGATGCCTATGCGGCAATGGGCCTGCTCGCGGTGCCTTTCCTGCTGAAGGACACGATTACGGACACCGGGTGTCGCTGGTAATACATTTGAAACGCCGAGGCCTTTGCCACGACCCTGCCGTCCGGGTTAGATTTGCGTCAGGGCCGCCGTCCGCCCGCAATCCTCGAGGGCTCGCCCATGAACGATGCAGTCGTCAGCGATCAATTCACGGCGTTCTGGAAGGACGTCCTCGTCGCGAAGTTCGAGCGCTTTCGCAACATCATGCTGGAGGGATTGAGCTATCACAGCCAGGTTCCGTTCCGGTCGCTCGACGTTCCGCACGGCGCGAAGGTTCTGGACGTCGGGTGCGGCTGGGGCGACACCGCGATCGAGCTGGCGCGCAAGGCGGGGCCGTCGGGTTCCGTGCTCGGACTCGACATCTGCGACGAGTTCATGGAAAAGGGCCGGCGGGATGCGCGCGCCGCGGGGCTCGACAACGTCACGTTCGTCGAGGCCGACGTGCAGACGTTCCGGTTCGCGCCGGAATACGACCTCTGCTTTTCGCGATTCGGCATGATGTTCTTCAGCAATCCCGTCGCCGCGATGCGCAACCTCCGCACCGCGCTCAAGCCGGGCGGGCGGCTCGTGTTCATCACATGGCGCACCATTGCCGACAATCCGTGGCTGGGCGTCCCGAAGGGCGTCGTCCAGAAATTTCTCCCGCCTCCCGGCGAGGATGCGGCAACGTGCGGGCCGGGGCCGTTCTCGATGTCGAACACGGAAATCGTCGGCGCGCAGCTCAAGGCGGCCGGATTCGCCGACGTCGAATTCACCCGCGTCGACGGGCCGGTGATGGTCGGCCGCGACGTCGAGCAGGCGATCGCGTTTCAGCTGGCGCTGGGGCCGGCCGGAGAGATCGTGCGCGAAGCGGGCGCCCTCGCAGAGGCGCGCAAGGAGGAAATCGACGGCGCGCTGCGCGCCGAGCTCACGCGCTACCGGCAGGCGGACGGGTCGGTCGTCCTGCCGTCGAGTTCATGGACGATCGTCGCTCGAAATCCCGCCGGGAAAGGCACCTCATGATCCACGAAGAACTGCTGCGCGACCGCGGAATCCTCATCATCACGCCGAAGGGACCGCTCGAGAAATCCGACTTCGTGGTGCTGGCCCGCGAAATCGATCCGTACATCGAGGAGAAGGGCGCCTTGCGCGGCCTGATGATCTACGCCAAGGCGTTCCCGGGGTGGAACGATTTTGGCACGCTGGTCTCGCACCTCGCATTCGTGAAGAACCACGAGCGCTTCATCCCGCGCATCGCGACGGTGTCGGACAGCGCCATCCTGACGATCATGCCGCAGATCGCCGCGCACTTCATCCATGCCGAAGTCCGCCACTTCGATTTCGACGATCGCGATGCCGCACTTGCGTGGCTCGGCGGCGAATGACCAACGAACCTCGACGGGAGTCGACGATGCGCGCGCGTGCGGGAGAGCGATTTTCGAGCAGGGTGACGCTGACGCCCGAGATCGTGGCGGGATTCGCCCGCGACGTCGGCGACGACAACCCGGTTCACCACGACGCGGAATTCGCCGCCGGCACCCGCTTCGGCCGCAGAATCGCGAGCGGCACGCACACCACCGCGCTGCTGCTCGCACTGACCGCGGCGCACTTTTCGAAGCGCGGCGCGATGCTCGGGCTGGAGTTCTGGCAGCGCTTCCGCAAGCCCGTGTTCGCGGACGAGACGATCCTGCTCGAGTGGCTCGTCGTCAAGGTGACGTCCAACGCGGCGCTCAAGGGCGACGTCGTGGAGCTGCGCGGGCGCATCAAGGGCGCCGACGGGCGGACCGCGGTCGGCGCGAAGGGACGCGTGCTCGTCACCGACGCGCTCTGATCGGTCCACGTACCGCGCGAGGTCAAACGTGCAATCCAAAGCCCCGACCGTCGACGCCTACCTGGCCGAATTGCCTGACGCGAAACGCGCGACGCTGGCGGGCCTGCGCGCGCTGATCCGCAAGTCGGCGCCCAAGGCGCGCGAGCACATGGCGCACGGCATGCCCGGTTATTCCATTGGTGACTCGTTGCTGTGCGCGATGGCCGCGCAGAAGAACAACTTCGCGCTCTATGTGTGCAACGCGCCGCTGGTCGATCGCTACCGCGCCCGTCTCGGCACGAAGGACATCGGCAAAGGCTGCATCCGGTTCAAGCGCCCGGAGGATCTCGCGCACAATGCGGCCGGCGAGCTCGTCGCCGAGGCGTACCGCAACGCGGCCCGCTGACGGGATGTGACCTTTCGGCGACCTGTTCAACCGTCCCTGTCTGCCGGTCCACAACATGGAGGATCGGCGCGCCGCGAAAGCGCATGGCTTGCAGTCGCGATGGCGAGCGCGACAATGACGAGGACCGCGGCGACGGCGGACGTGATCCGCATGCCGGTCGCCACAGCCTCCGGACGCGCCGTCGTGAGGGTGGACGTCGCCGATCCGAGAGCGAACACGGTTCCCATGACGGATGCGCCGGAGATGAGCCCGAGGTTGCGCGACAGGTTGAGCACGCCGGATATGACGCCCCGCTGGTCCGGACGGATATTCATCATGACGGCAGTGTTGTTGGCCGCCTGGAAAAATGCATAGCCGGCCGTGATGACGACGAGCGGGCCGACATAACCCGGGATGCCGAACCTTGCCGGCATCATGGGCAGGATGGAGGCGCCGGCCGCCATTCCGATGAGCCCGGCAACGGTCATGCGGTGTGCGCCAAACCGGTCGACCATCCGGCCGGCCGGCACGCCCGTCAGCGCCGCGACAACAGGTCCGGACGACATGACAAGTCCGACACGGGCGGCGTCGAGCGCAAGCGCACCGGAAAGATAGAACGGGCCGACCACCAGCGTCGCCATCACCACGGTCGTGACCAGGGTGCTCATCGCGAAACCCGCGCTTAGCACGGGATTGCGGAACATCGCCAAGGGGACGAGCGGCGACGCGGCGTTCGCTTCGGCGAGCGCGAAGAGGCCGGCGCAGAAGACGGCGGTGAACAGCAGCGCCACGTTGAGCGGACCGAAACTGCCGCGCCCGACCGTCATGGCGAGCGCGTATGCCGCAAGCGCGAGGGCAAGCAGCAGCGTGCCCAGCGGGTCGAAGCCGGGCCGATCGGTCTTCGTGCCGCGGCGATCGACGGGCAGGTAGCGATACACGAGAAACAGCGTCAGGATGCCGAGCGGTACGTTGACGAAAAAGATGGCGGGCCAACCGAACGCGCCGATCAGTCCGCCGCCCAGAGAAGGGCCGAGCGCGGTGCCGACTGCCGACATCGTGCCGAGCAGCCCCATGGCGCTGCCGGTCCTTGCCTTCGGCACCGTCTCACCGACGAACGCCATGGTGAGGGCCATCATGACGGCCGCTCCGGTGCCCTGCGCCGCACGGGCGGCGATCAGCAGCCATAGCGTGGGGGCGACGGCGCACAGGAACGAGGCGACGGTGAACAGGCAGATGCCGGCCAGCAGGAGCCGCCGGCGGCCCGTGATGTCGCCGAGCCTTCCGGCGCCGACGATCAGCGTGGTGATGGCGAGCAGATAGGCGAGCACGACCCACTGCACTTGCTGGAACGGGGCGGCGAACGCGTCCCCCAGCGTCGGCAAACCGACATTGGCGATGCTGGTGCCGAGCGCGGACAGCAGCATCGAGAGCGAAAGGCCGGCGAGCGCCCACCGAACTGAAAATGACGGTTCCGCCCTTCCGGCGACTGGCTCGACGTGTCCTGCAATGACTGGCTTCATGGTGAATTCGCCTTTCCGGCGCTTCGCGAGAAGGAACAGCCACAAGCGTAGGCTTTCTCCTGGAATGGCGGAAGACGCACCATTTGCACTTTATACGTGCATTTGACGCCATGTCACAGTCCGATTGTGCTACCGTAGGTTCATGGCGAAGCCTGATCTCAACCTGCTTGTCACTCTCGATGTGCTGCTCGCGGAAGGCAACGTTGCGCGCGCGGCCGAACGACTGCGGCTCAGCCCGTCGGCGATGAGCCGGGCGCTGGCGCGATTGCGTGCGACCGCAGGCGATCCATTATTGGTGAGGGCCGGACGCGGTCTCGTTCCAACGCCCCGGGCGCTCGAACTTCGGGAAAGGGTTGCTCAGCTGGTGCAGGACGCCGAAGCGGTCCTGCGCCCTGCCAGGAAGCCCAACCTCAAGCGGCTGGTCCGAATGTTCACGTTGAGGACCAGCGAAGGTTTTGTGGAAAACTTCGGCCCCGGCCTCATTGCACGCGTCGGCGAGGAAGCGCCCGGCGTGCGGCTGCGCTTCATGCAGAAGCAGGACAAGGACAGCGCGCTCCTTCGCGACGGGACGGTCGATCTGGAAACCGGCGTCGTCGGGAGCACGATGGGGCCGGAGGTGCGTGCGCAGGCGTTGTTCCGGGACCGTTTCATTGGCGTCGTGCGCATGGGGCACTCGCTCTGCCGAGGCGTGATCACTCCATCGCGGTATGCGGCCGGCAGGCATGTCTTGGTTTCGCGGCGAGGGCTCGACGGGGGACCGATTGATGAGGCGTTGAAGTCAGTCGGCCTGGAACGGGAAATCGTGACTATCGTCAGCGGCTTTGCGACGGCGCTGGCGCTGGCACGAGCCTCCGATCTCATCGCCAGCGTTCCCGAACGGCATACCGGGAATCTTCGTGCCGGAATGCATGGTTTCCCGCTGCCGGTCCCCACGCCCGAGATCACGGTTTCATTGCTCTGGCATCCGAGGATGCACGCCGACCCGGCGCATCGATGGCTGCGCGGCTGCGTGCGGGATGTTTGCGCGGCGAGCGACCTCCCGGTACCCCACGACTAGACAATCAATGCCGCGACGACCTTGCGGCCCTCGGCGGCGAGGATGTTGAACGTGCGGCACGCCGCGGGCGTGTCCATCACTTCGATGCCGACCCTCGCCGCGGCGAAGGCTTGCGTGAGGCGCGGATGCGGAAAGCGTAGCGTCGCGCCGGTGCCGAGCAGGACGATTTCCGGCGCATGCGCGAGCAGTTTCGCGAAGTCTGCTTCGGTCAACGCGTCGAAGCCCGCGACGGCCCATTCGGCGACGTTGTCCGCAGTGACCACGATGCCGGTTCGATATTCCTGCGCGCCGACGCGCACCCAGCCGGGGCCTGAACCGGTGATCACGTTGCCGTTTGGCGTCGAAAGATGGAATTTCATGGGTTGATGCGTTGCGGTAAGTGCCTAAATCGGTTAGGATTCTAGCAGTGTCACCGCAGCAGCGTCGCTCGGACGGTTCCGGGCGCTTACGTGGAAAGACCCGCATGCCTCCCTCCCCGCAAAAAGAGTTCGCCCGCCTCACGCGGTTGCCGCCGTACGTCTTCAACATCACGTACGAGCTCAAGATGGCCGCGCGCCGCCGCGGCGAGGACATCATCGACTTCGGCATGGGCAATCCGGACGGCCCCACGCCGAAGCACATCGTCGACAAGCTGATCGAGACGGTGAGCCGGCCGGACACGCACGGCTACTCGGTGTCGAAGGGCATCCCGCGCCTGCGGCGCGCGATCTGCCATTGGTACGAGCGCCGCTACGGCGTCGAATTCGATCCGGAGACGGAAGCGATCGTCACGATTGGCTCGAAAGAAGGCATCGCGCATCTCGCGCTCGCGACGTTGAACCGCGGCGACACCGTGCTGGTGCCCAACCCGAGCTATCCGATCCACATCTACGGTCCGGTGATCGCGGGTGCTGACATCCGCCACGTGCCGATGACGCCCGACGGAAACTTTTTCGCGGAACTCGAGCGGACGATCCACACGAGCTTTCCGAAGCCGAAGATGCTGATCATCAACTTCCCGTCGAACCCGACGGCGCAGTGCGTCGAGCTGCCGTTCTTCGAGAAGATCGTCGGGCTTGCGCGCGAGCACGGGATCTACGTCGTCCACGACCTCGCGTATGCCGACATCTGCTTCGACGGCTGGAAGGCGCCATCGATCATGCAGGTCCCGGGCGCGCGCGACGTCGCCGTCGAGTTCTTCACGATGTCGAAGAGCTACAACATGGCGGGCTGGCGGATCGGCTTCATGGTCGGCAACAAGGACCTCGTCTATGCGCTCGCGCGGATCAAGGGCTACCACGACTACGGCACGTTCACGCCGATCCAGGTCGCCGCGATCGCCGCACTCGAAGGCCCGCAGGACTGCGTGGCCGAAATCGCCATGCGGTACCAGAAGCGGCGCGACGTTCTTGTGAAGGGACTGCACGAAGCGGGCTGGATGGTCGACAACCCGAAGGCGTCGATGTACGTTTGGGCCAAGATCCCCGCGGCCTACCGCGACGCGGGCTCGCTCGAATTCACCAAGCGGCTTCTGGCCGCGGCGAAAGTCTCCGTGTCTCCGGGCATCGGCTTCGGCGAATTCGGTGACGACTACGTCCGTTTCGCGATGATCGAGAACGAATCGCGCACGCGGCAGGCGATCCGCGGTATCAAGCAGATGTTCCGCGACGATGGCATCGTCAGCGAACCGGCGCGGCCGGCCGACACGGCCAAACCGGTCGACGCGGCGCGTCCAGCCGCTTGAGTGTCAAATGAGTGCCACGTGAACACCGCGCGAACGACGCCGTCGATGAAACCGCTGGAAGTAGGGCTCCTGGGCGTGGGCACCGTGGGCACCGGCGTGTGGACGGTGCTGCGCCGTAACGAGGGCGAGATCACGCGGCGCGCGGGCCGGCCGATCCGGATCACGTGGATCGCCGAGCGTGCGATCGAGCGCGCGCGCGAGCTGACGCGAGGCGCGGCCGGCGTCAATCTCACGGACGATGCCGCGGTTGTGCTCGCGCATCCGGACATCGACATCGTGGTCGAGTTGATCGGCGGCCTCGAGCCCGCGCGCACGTTCATCCTGCGGGCGATCGCCAATGGCAAGCACGTGGTCACCGCGAACAAGGCGCTGCTCGCGCGCCACGGCAATGAGATCTTCGCGGCGGCGCACGCGAAGGGCGTGATGGTCGCGTTCGAGGGCGCGGTTGCCGGCGGCATCCCCATCATCAAGGCATTACGGGAGGGCCTCACCGCCAACCGGATCGAATGGATCGCCGGCATCATCAACGGCACGTCGAATTTCATCCTGTCCGAGATGCGCGCGACCGGCGCGCCGTTCGACACCGTGCTGAAGGAAGCGCAGGCGCGCGGCTACGCCGAGGCCGACCCGACGTTCGACATCGAAGGCATCGATGCAGCGCACAAGCTCACCATCATCTCGGCCATCGCGTTCGGCGTGCCGATGCAGTTCGACAAGGTCTACACCGAGGGCATCTCCAAGCTCACGCGCGAGGACATCCGCTACGCCGAGGAACTTGGCTATCGGATCAAGCTCCTCGGCATTACGCGGCGCACGAAGACGGGGATCGAGCTCCGCGTCCATCCGACGCTGATCCCGACCAGGCGCCTCATCGCCAATGTCGAGGGCGTGATGAACGCGGTGCTGGTGAAAGGCGATGCGGTTGGGCCGACGCTTTATTACGGCGCGGGGGCGGGCGCCGAGCCGACGGCGAGCGCGGTGATCGCCGACCTGGTCGACGTCACGCGGATGCACACCGCCGACCCGGAGCATCGCGTGCCGCATCTCGCGTTCCAGCCGGACCAGCTTTCCGACCTGCCCTTCCTGCCGATGGGCGAGGTCGAGACGAGTTATTACCTGCGGATGCGCGTGCAGGACCGCCCCGGCGTGCTCGCCGACATCACGCGCATCCTCGCCGATCGCGAAATCTCGATCGACGCGATGATCCAGAAGGAGCCGTCCGAGGGCGAGGAACAGACGGACATCATCCTGCTCACTCATCGCACGATCGAAAAGCGCGTGGTCGATGCGATCGCGAAGATCGAGTCGCTGCCGACCGTCAACGGCAAAATCGTGCGCATCCGGCTGGAAGAACTGAACTGATGCGCTACATCAGCACGCGTGGCGCGTGGGCCGACGACCCGCAGCCGTTCAGCGCGATTCTGCTCGAAGGCCTCGCCCCCGACGGCGGCCTCGCGGTGCCGGAGGCGTATCCAACGCTGAATGCCGCGGAGTTGGCCGCGTTGCGCTTCGCGACCTACCAGGACCTCGCGATCGCGATCCTTTCGCGGTTCATCGACGACATTCCGGGGCCGGTTCTGAAGTCACTGATCGACCGCACGTACACTCGGGAAACGTTCGGCAGCAACGAAATTGCGCCGGTCACCGCGCTCGAGCCGGGGCTGCACTTGCTCCACGTGTCGAACGGGCCGACGCTCGCGTTCAAGGACATCGCGCTGCAGCTCCTCGGCAACCTGTTCCAGCACGTGCTCACGCAGCAGGGTCGCCGGCTCAACATCCTGGGCGCCACCTCGGGCGACACCGGAAGCTCGGCCGAATACGCAATGCGCGGCAAACGCGGGATCGCGGTGTTCATGCTGTCGCCGAAGGGACGGATGAGCCCGTTCCAGACGGCGCAGATGTTCTCGCTCGCCGACCGGAATGTCCACAACGTGGCGATCGAGGGGGTCTTCGACGAGTGCCAGGACATCGTCAAGGCCGTCAGCGCCGATGCCGAATTCAAGTCGCGTTACGCGATCGGCACCGTCAATTCGATCAACTGGGCGCGCGTCGCCGCGCAGGTCGTCTACTACTTCAAGGGCTATTTCGCGGTGGCACGACGCGATGGCGATCCGGTCGACTTCGCCGTGCCGTCCGGCAATTTCGGCAACATCCTCGCCGGCCATGTCGCGAAGCAGATGGGATTGCCGATCCGCCGCCTGATCCTGGCGACCAACGAAAACGACGTGCTGGACGAATTCTTCCGCACGGGCCATTACCGGCCGCGGACGTCGTCGGAGACGCACGCGACATCGAGCCCGTCGATGGACATCTCCAAGGCCTCGAATTTCGAACGCTACGTGTTCGACGTGGTCGGGCGCGATGCGGCCGTCCTGCGCGGGCTGTGGTCGCAGTGCGGCAGCATGGGCGGCTTCAGCCTCGCGGGGACGCCGCACTGGCAGCGGGTCGCGGCGTCGGGCTTCGTGTCCGGCACCAGCACGCATGCCGACCGGATCGCCACTATCAAGGATTGCTTCGCGCGCTATCGCGTCATCGTGGACCCTCATACCGCGGATGGCGTCCATGTCGGCCGCCTGCATCGCGACAACGACGTGCCGCTGATCTGCATCGAGACCGCGCTGCCGGCAAAGTTCGCGGCGACGATCCGCGAAGCGCTCGGGCGGGATCCCGACCGACCCTCCGCCTACACCGACCTCGAGGGGCGATCGCAGCACTTCAGCGTGCTTCCGGCCGATGCAGAGCGGGTGAAGGCCTTTATCGCGGCGCACGCCGGCGCGAACCAGCATCCATGACGCATGCGCTTACGGGCCTCCGCCGTAATCTCGTGGCGGGATTGCGGCTCGCACTGTTCATGCCGGTGACGCGCCTCGCATTCCGGATCGATCTGGCGCAGCTGCTGCTGCTTTTCGTCGCATCGGCGGCGATCGATATCGCGACCGACTGGGCGCGATTCCAGCCGGACGCCCGCTTTTCGCTGCTCGGGGCCGGCGGCGAATTTTTCACGATGAGCGTGCTGCTACTGGCGGCGGCGGTGCAGTCGCTGCTGTTCCGCCAACGTTCGCTTGCGCTTGCGATACCGGTGCTGGCGCTTGCGGCCTACCCGGTGAACCAGCTGGTCCACATCGCGCCCTACGTCTTTCCCGCATTCGAGAGGTGGGCGGGATCGATGGCCACCGGCGCATCCGAGATCGCGATGGCCGTGTGGTCCGTCGCGATACTCGTCCGGAGCGTCGCAGTGGCGCTTGTCCCCGCGCATCGCGCGCGCGCGCTGGCCGGCGGATTAATGCTCGCGGTTCCGATCGCCTTCGCGTCGCTGTTGATGCCGTCGACCCATTGGTGGCATCCAGGGTCGGCGCCCGTCGATGGCCGCTATCCGAACCCGGCCTCGGAGCCGGTGCTCGCCGCGCAGCAGGTGCTGCTCGACGACGCGCTTGCGAAGCTCGACGACGACACGCCGGGCGAGACCGACCTCTACTTCGTCGGCTTCGTCGGCGACGCGCGCGAGGAAGCCTACCGGCAGGACATGCAAGCGGCGCGGCGCGCCATGGACGAGCGCTGGGACATGCGCGACCGCTCGATCTCGCTCGTCACCAGTCCGCCGACGCTGCTCGAGACGCCGATGGCGACGGTGACCAACCTGCGCGAGACGCTGAAGGAGATCGCGGCGGCGATCAACCCCGACGAGGACGTCGTCATGCTTTATCTCGCGGGGCCGTCCACGACCGATGGCGCCCTCGACGTCGCGGCGCCGCCGCTCGAGCTCCTGCCGCTGTCGCCCGCGGTGCTGCGCGCGTTGCTGGACGAAGCCGGCATCGTGTGGCGCATCGTGGTCGTGTCGTCCTGCCGGGCGGACGGATTCGTCGATGCGCTCAAAAGCGACACGACGCTCGTGCTGGCCGCGACGGGCGACGACAGGACGGGGGGTTGCGCCGTTGCGAACGGCTCGACGCGTCTCGGTGCGGCGCTGTTCCGCGAAGGACTCTCCCGCTCGGACGCATTGCAGCAGGCGTTCGAGGGCGCGCAGGCAGGTGCGGAACCCGGTGCGCCCGCCGTGGCGCAGCTCTTCATGGGGACGGAGATCGCCGACAAGCTGAAGGAGCTGGACCGCGGCCGCGCGAAGCGCAGCGCGGGGCATTCGGTATAGTCAATTGACCGCGCGCACGCCGGCGCGGAAAATGACCCCATTCATGCGCCCGTCCGACGGCGCCGTTTTCGTGGAGGAACTCATGCGTCGCTGGAATGTTGTCGCGGCGGCACTCGCCGCCTGTCTCGCCCTTGTTGCGCCCCCGTTGCACGCGCAAGCCCCGGAAAAGACCAAGGTCACCGTCGGCGTCGGCGGCAAGACGCTGTTCTACTACCTGCCGCTCGCGATCGCCGAGGCCAAGGGCTACTTCAAGGCCGAGGGGCTCGAAATCGAGATCCAGGATTTCCCGGGCGGCGCGCGCGCGCTGCAGGCGCTGCTCGGCGGCAGCGTCGACATCGTGTCCGGCGCCTACGAGCACAC
>JBDTLY010000067.1:0-11480 GCA_039934535.1 Casimicrobiaceae bacterium
TGTAGTAGCGATCGTGCGCCGCGGCAGTGAGACATGCGTGATTGGGCGCGACTCGCACACGAGTTCCGATTTGTATCTGCTCCAGAATGCGTGCGTCACATGCGGCAGCGCCGTGCTCCTGGTACGCCCGATCGACGATGCACTCGCCACCCGCTGCACCATAGCATCGGCCGCCTCGTTGGCCAGCGCGCATACGACGCGCATGACCGCGAGACCCGCGACGTCGTCGAGCCGGCTGACCGCGAATCCGGCAGCCGCGAGCGCGCCGACCGCCGCGCCCCACGCATCGTCGCTACAACTGTCGGCGCGCGAGACCGCGAGCCGCGACGCCGTTGAATAGTCGAGCGCAAGGTCGAACAACACGATATCGCGCACGCCGCTCGCCACAACGCGCGCGGTCGCCGTGCGTCCATCCGTGAGCGCGAGCCAGGCGCCACCCGCCTTGCCCGGGATGTGCAAGGCGCCGGTGGGGAAGCGCGAGTCGGCGCGTTCCCGCGCCACCGTGACGCCCGCTGCGGCGATGCGATCGGCCAGCGGCGATGCAATTCCCAGATCCCCGTGCACGGTTAGCCTCGTCGGGGCCGGCGGCGCTGTTTCGGTCACGGGCGCAGGTTTTTCCGCCTGGGGCGAATAGTCATAGAACCCCCGGCCTGACTTGCGGCCCAGCCAGCCGGCGGCGACGAGCTCCTGCTGGCGAACGGAAGGCGCGTAACGCGGATCGCGGAAGAAGCCCTCCCAAACGCTCTGCGTCACGGCAAAGTTGACGTCGAGCCCGATCAGGTCCATCAGCTCGAAAGGTCCCATCCGAAAGCCGCCCGCCTCGCGCAGCACCGCGTCGAGCGTGGCCGCATCGGCCGCGCCTTCCGCCAACAACCGCAGGCCCTCGCCGTAGAACGGACGCGCGCACCGGTTGACGATGAACCCCGGCGAGGTCGCCGCATGCACCGGCGACTTGCCCCACGCGAGCGCCGTGGCGAAGATCGTTTCCGCAACGCCGCATGACGTCGCGAGGCCGCTGACGACTTCGACCAGCGGCATCACGGGCGCCGGGTTGAAGAAATGCATGCCGACCATGCGGCCGGGGTGCGCAAGGCCCGCGGCAAGCTCGGTGATTGATATCGACGATGTGTTGGTCGCAAGGATGCATTCCGGCGCGATGACATTCTCGAGCCGCGTAAAAAGCTCGCGCTTGACGGCGGAGTCTTCGACGATCGCCTCGATGACGAGCTGCGCGACGCACGCATCGGGCAGCGTGACGACCGTCGCAATCCTTCCGGCCGCGGCATCGGCATCGGCTTGGGTCATGCGCCCCTTGGCCGCCATCTTCGCCAAGGTCTCGGCGATGGTCTTTTTTGCCGCATCGCTCGCGCCAAACCGCGTGTCGTGCAGCTGGACGTGGTGTCCGGCAACGGCCGCGACTTGCGCGATGCCCGCACCCATCGCGCCCGCGCCGATCACGGCGACGATGGAATTGACGGGCAATGCGGCAGACATCGCGGCAGATCGCCTTACCGGCCCGTGAACTTCGGCGGGCGCTTGCCCATGAACGCGGCCACGCCCTCGCGGTAGTCGTCCGAGGCGCCCAGCTCGCGCATTAAATCGCGCTCGAGGTCGAGTTGCGATTCGAGCGTATTTCCGGCACTCGCGTAGAGCGCCAGTTTGGTCCGCGCGAGCCCGCGCGTCGGGGCCTGCGCAAAATGCGCGGCGAGCTTGTCCGCAAGCAGCGGAAGCTCCGCGTCGTCGACGCACTGCCAAATGAGGCCCCATGCCGCCGCCTGCTCCGCACCGATCTTCTCGCCGAGCATCGCCATGCCCATTGCACGCGCTGTTCCGACGAGGCGCGGCAGGAAATAAGTGCCGCCGGTGTCGGGAATCAGTCCGAGCTTTGAAAAGGCCTCGATGAAGCTCGCCGACCGCGCCGCGATCACGATGTCGCACGCGAACGCCAGATTGGCGCCAGCACCCGCGGCGACGCCGTTCACGGCGCAAATGACCGGCATCGGCAGCGAACGCAATCCCAGAACGAGCGGTTTGTAGTTGCGCTCGATCGACGCGCCGAGGTCGACCGGCGCGTCGCCAGCCGACACCGCGCGATCCGACAAATCCTGACCCGCGCAAAAGCCGCGTCCCGCTCCCGTGATCAGCAGCACGCGCGCGATCGCATCGCCGCGCACGCGGGCGAGCGCGTCGCGGACCTCGACATGCATCGCATCGTTGAAGCTGTTGAGGCGGTCCGGGCGGTTGAACGTCAGCCGCGCGATGCCTTCGTCCAGTGCGAACAGGATGTGCTCGTAACTCATGAACGTCGAGTCGACCGCGCGCCGCGTCAGACGTGCCGCCGGTTCTGGACAACGCGGAATCGCCCCGCGACGAAGGCGCTGTCGGTCAGTGCCGCGTTGGCTGCCGGATTGGCGCCTGTGCCGTGGAAGTCGGAGAAGGCCGCGGACTGGTTGACGAACACGCCGCCCGTAAGATTGATCGACAGCGCGACGCCGGCCTCCTCCGCGACCTCGATCGCCTGTTCGATCACGTCGTCGCTCGACGAATAAACGGACAGCGTCAGCGCGCCCTTGCGCACGATGGCGTCGCGCGCGATCGAAAGGCTCTCCGCGGTGTCCTTGGTCGCGATCACGAACGCGACCGGACCGAACCATTCCTCGAGGTACTTGTCCGCATCCGCGGCGGTCAGTTTCACGATCAGCGGCGTGCGGATCGTCGCGTTGGCAAACTGCGGATGCGCAAGCGTTTGCGTGTCGAGCACGATCGGCCCCAGCGAGCGAGCGACTTCGAGGCGCTTCAGCACGCTGTCGTTGACGACCGCGCCAAGGAATTCCACCGCGCGCGCAGGATCCGCGAGGAGCTTCTGCACACCCTCGGCGAGGCTCGCCCCGACCTGGTCGAAGCTCAGGTGCCCGTCCGCGGTGTCGATGCCGTCCCGCGGAATATAGAGATTCTGCGGCGCCGTGCACATCTGCCCCGTGTAGAGCGACAGCGAGAACGCGACGTTGCGCACGAGTCCCTTGAAGTCGGCGGCCGAGTCGATGACGATCTGGTTGACGCCGGACTTCTCCGTGAACACCTGCGCCTGCCGCGCATTCGCTTCGAGCCAGTTGCCGTTCGCGGCGCTGCCGGTGAAGTCGATGATGCGGATGTCGGGGCGCAGCGCGAGCGTCTGCGCAACGTCGTCGCCCGCTGCGTGGGCGACCAGCGTGACCACGTTGGGGTCGAATCCGGCTTCCGCCAACACTTCGCGCGCGATCTTCACGGTGAGCGCCAGCGGCAGGATGGCGGCCGGATGCGGCTTGACGACGACCGCGTTGCCGGTCGCGAGGTCGGCGAACAATCCCGGAAAGCCGTTCCATGTCGGGAAGGTGGTGCAGCCGATGACGAGGCCGATGCCACGCGGCACCACACGGAAATGCTTTTCCATCTTCAACGGCTCGTTCTTGCCTTGCGGCTTCTCCCATTGCGCCGTTGCGGGAATGCGCCGCATCTCGTCCCACGCGTAGGCGACGGCTTCGAGCCCGCGGTCCTGCGCATGCGGACCGCCCGCCTGGAACGCCATCATGAAGGCCTGTCCGGTCGTGTGCATGACCGCGTTCGCGAAGAGGAAACTCTGCTGGTTGATCCGCGCCAGCGTCTCGAGGCACACGCCTGCCCACGCTTCCGGGCCTGCCTTGCGCCACGCGGTCTGCGCCTTCCCGATCGCGGCAAACAGCAGATCGAGATCTACCTTGGGATACGTGATGCCGAGCGGCATGCCATAAGGCGACAGCTCGCCGCCGACCCGCCCGATCGTCCCCGGCTGCTCAAGCGGAAACGGCTTGTTCTTCAACGCGTCGAAGGCCGCCTTGCCGGCTTCGGCCGCGCCTTCGCCGTACACTTTCGGACTCGCCGATTCCGGATACGCGCTCCAGTAACTGCGTGCGGCAATGGCTTCGACAGCGCGGTCAAGCGTCGCGCGATGGCGCTCGAAAAACGGATGGGGCACGGCAGGCTCCGGCGGCGGATCGTTGGGGACTGAAACTTTATCACGGCGCCATGGCCGGCGTTGGGGCAACCGTTGCCGCCGTTGACGAATCCCGGGCCAGGCCGCAGGCTTATGGTTTGCCCACGTGTACGGAGGACGATTGAAGCCTGATTGGAGCGGCGTGTTTCCGGCGGTGACCACGCAATTTCGCGAAGATCTTTCGCTCGACATCGACGCCACCGCGCGCGTCATGGAGAACCTGATCCGCGACGGGGTATCGGGGCTGATCGTGTGCGGGACTGTGGGCGAGAACTGCTCGCTGCACAAGGAAGAAAAAATCGCGGTGATGGAGGCGGGCAAAGCGGTCGCGCGCGGACGCATCCCGGTCATCAGCGGCATTGCCGAGTTCACGTCGGCGTTTGCGATCGACATGGCGAGGGAGGCGGCGCGCATCGGCCTCGACGGCGTGATGGTGATGCCGGCACTCGTCTATTCGTCGAAGCCCCATGAGACGGCGGCGCACTTCCGCACCGTAGCCAAGGCGACCGACCTTCCAGTCATGGTCTACAACAACCCGCCTATCTACAAGAACGACGTCACGCCGGACATCCTGGCCTCGCTCGCCGATTGCGAGACGATCGTCTGCTTCAAGGAATCGTCGGGAGACACCCGCCGTTTCACGGACCTCCGCAACATGGTCGGCGACCGCTTCGTGCTGTTCGCGGGGCTCGACGACGTGGTGGTGGAGAGCATCATGGTCGGCGCCGTGGGCTGGGTCTCGGGACTGTCGAATGCCTTCCCGCGCGAAGGCGAGACGCTGTTCCGGCTCGCGCGCGCGGGCCGCCATGCCGAGGCGATGAGCCTCTACCGCTGGTTCATGCCCCTGCTCCATCTCGACGCCCGCCCCGACCTCGTGCAATGCATCAAGCTGTGCGAGCACATCATGGGGCGGGGCACCCACCGCACCCGCCCGCCGCGGCTCGCGCTCAATCCGACGGAAGCGGCCGAAATCCAGGCGATGATGAAGCACGCATTGGCCACACGCCCCAGCCTGCCCGACGTCGGTCTGAAGCAGGCGGCGTGACGGCGGCACGCGGGGCTATTGTCCCGTCTCGTTGACGATCGCGGCACACGTGAGCTGATTGGACACGTTGTCGCGCACGGTGTTGTTGCCGCGCGTGACGACTCCCGCGCCGTTGCAGCCGACACCCCAGTCGTTGCGCGAGATCGTGTTGCCGGACAGCACGATCTTGGCCTTCGTCGTATCGAACTGCGGCACCTGGATCAGGATCCCGATTGCCGCATTGTTCGTGATCGTGTTGTCAACAATGTTGATGGTGTGAGAGCCCTCGGACCCGTAGGGGTTGCCGACGATTACTCCATATCCTGAATTGGCCGTGATGATATTTCGGGTGAGCGTCCCGTCGACCCGGGCGGTCGGGTCGAGCGCGTTCGTCTTGATCGCCGCGAACGAGTGCCCGTTGTCCGCAATGTAGCAGTGCTCGAGATTGATCACTGCCGTCTGTCCGGCACCCGCCGAGATGTCGATCGCCCCGTAATAGTTGCCGACGAATACGCTGTCGACGGCGTTGAACCACGAGCCGTCCTGCGCAACCACGCCCTGCAGGTTATTTTCGACGCGGGAATTTTGCATGTGCATCCGTGCGCCGCTCGTCAGGTGAATGCCTTGGGATAGGGACTCACGCACCATGAGACCCGCGGCCGTGATGGTCCCCCCCGCGGCCTGTAAGCCCGTAGGCAGTCCGCTGATGTCTACATCGTAGAGCTCCAGCACGGCCACCGACTGCACGTCGATCCCGATGTTGCCGCCCTGCCCGTTGATCGTGAGGCCGCGCAGGGTGACGCGGCCGCCCCCCGCGGCGACTGCGATGCCTGTGCCGGTCGTCACCGTCACACCGGCGTAGACACCCTTCGGTGCGGTGATGGTGACGGGCTGGTTGATCGTCACCGGACCGTAGCCGGCCGAATCGAGAATGACGACCTCACCGTTCGTGGCCACGGCGCCCACGGCAGCCGCGAAGCCCCGGCACGGCGATGTCAGCGTGCATGGATTCGTATCGACACCGGTCGATGCGACGAAGGTGCGCTGGACCGCAAGCGCCGGACCCGCAACTGCCGCCGCCGCGGTGGCGCCTAGCAAAACGAAATACTGCAGAACGTTCTCGATGCGGATTGACACGGTGAATCTCCTGTCGTCTGTTGGCGGGCGGTGTCCGTGCTGAGTATCGGGCGCGCGCTTGCCTGCGTCAATCGAAGTGGCAGCATCCGTCTCTAGAGGGCGTCGCGCCGCAACGCGAGCAGCCGCGCGAACACCGCGCCGTCGCTGGTGCGCAAGCCGCTGTGCTCGTATTCGTTGGTGATCCACACTTTGAGACCGGGAATCGATGCGGCGGTGCGCTCCGAAAGCGCGCGCGGCACGAACATATCCTCGGCGTAGATCGCGGCGGCGCCGGGGACCACGTTGCGGGCGAGCTGCGCCGGATCGTACAACCGCGGCCAGCGCTTCTCATGAGCGAGCAACTCCGCCACCTCGCGCAGCGGCCGCAGTCCGGGATAGTCGTCGAACATCCACGGATAGATCATCTCGCCGGTGAACGACGGCGGCCGGCCGGGCGTCCACTCCGTGTCGATGAACTCGCCGCGCACGCGCTCCGCCGACCAGCCCGCGGCGGCCTCCTGCGTGTAGCACATCTCGTGCAGGACCGCGAAAATCGGATTCGTCTCGAACGACTGTGAATTTTCGAGGGCGCGCAGAAACGGAAGGCTCAACTCATCCCCGGCAACACCGCGGCAGAAGGCACCCTCGAGCAGGTAGTGGAGGTTCTCCATGCCGTCGTCCATGCCGAGCCCGAAGCCGACCTGCTGAAAGCGTCGAACGGTGAGCCTGCCGCCGGTGGGCAGCGCCACCTCGTGCCGGTGCAGGTGCTCCATGATCCGCGCGCACAGTTCCTCATCCGCCGGATAGCGGGCGAAGAAGTTGCGCGTTTTGCGTTGCACCTCCGGATAGGTATGCCGGTAATACTCGTCGACGTCGCCGGCAAGAGGCGGCAGGCCTCCGGTGATGAAGACCTCGCTCAGTCCTTGCGCATGGAACGACAGATAGGTCACCGCGCAGAACCCGCCGTAGCTTTGGCCGAGGACGCTCCAGGGCTCTTCCGCACCGACCAGTTGACGACGTATCAATTCGGCATCCCGCACGATGCTGTCGGCGCGGAAGTGCATCAGGTAGTCGGCCTGCGCGCGCGCATCGCCGCGCCGGGCGAGGGTTTGCGCCAGCACAATGCTGCTGCGGCCGTTGCCGCGCGAATCGAGCAACAGCACGTGGTAGTCGTCGAGCGCGCGCTTTAGCCAGTCCGATTTCTTGAACGGCCGCGGCCCCGGGAATCCCGGCCCCCCCTGCAGGAACACAAGCCAGGGCCGCGCCGCGTCGGCGCGTTCGCCGTCCCTCACCGCCCGCGCGAATATCGGCAGCGACTCGCCCGACGGCTGGTCGTGATCGAGCGGGACGTCGAATTCGTAATCGGTCAGGTCCATGCCGTGATGGCGGACGTTGGCGAGTGTTCGGAATGTCGTCATGCAGCTTCCCCCAGGTGACGCGATCGCGATAGGCGCATCCGCGCGGAACCGAACCGCTGCGGGCGAAAGGGCGCGAGGTCGAGCGGCGGCGTTCGTCCGGACACGATGTCGGCGACGAGCCGCGCGGTCGCGGCGGACTGCGTGAGGCCGAGGTGGCCGTGACCGAACGCATAGACGACACGCTCGTCCGCGACAGACGGGCCGATCGCGGGCAGCGAGTCCGGGAGCGACGGTCGAAACCCCATCCACTGGCTGCCGCCCTCGGTCCGCAGTTCCGGCATGAAGTGCCTGGCCTTCGCGAGCAGTGCCGCGGCACGCGCGAAATTGGGCGGTGCGTCGAGGCCGGCAAACTCGATGGCGCCGCCCACGCGCACGCCGCAGGCGAGGGGCGTCACGACGAAACCGTGTCCGCCGAAGGTCAATTGACGCTTCAAGTCGAAGGCGCCGACGGGCAGCGTCGTGTTGTAGCCGCGCTCGGTCTCGAGCGGAATGGATTCGTTCAACGTGCGCGCGAGCTGGTGCGACCACGCGCCGGCAGCGACCACGACGCGACGCGCGACGAGGGAATGACCCGCCTGCAAACGCACGGTGATGCCCTCGGCGCCCGGCGCGAGGCCCGATGCGTTCCCCCGCCGGAGGCGGCCGCCGCATTGCTCGAACTGCCGCGCGAGCGCCTCGACCACCCGCAGCGGATCGGTGACCGTCTTCCAGCCCGGAACGAAGGTCGCCGCCACCAGCGCCGGACTGAGGCCCGGCTGCAGTTCGGCAATCGCGTCCGGACCCCGCAGGTGCGTGAACGCGATGCCATGGTCGGCACGCGCCTGCCATCCCGCTTCCGATGCCCGCAGCTCGGCGTCGCTCTCGTAGAGTTGCAGCATGCCGTCGGTGCGGAGCATCTCGCTGGCGCCCGCGGCGGCGAACATCAACGGCGTCTCCGCGGCGGAGAGCGCCATCATCGCGGCTTGCGCGGCGGTGCCGGCGCGCACGCGGTCGCCGCGGCTCGCGCGCCAGAAGCGGAAAAGCCATGGCGCCAGACGCGGCAGGTAGCGCGGACGGATCGACAGGGGACCGAGCGGATCGAGCAGCCATCCCGGCGCCTTCCGCAGGATCCCCGGCGAGGCAAGCGGCAGGATGTCCGCGAACGCAAGCGCTCCGGCGTTGCCGCGGCTCGCCTGCGCGGCCACGCGCTCGCGCTCGATCAGCAGAACGTTCCGCCCTTCCTGTTGCAGACGCAACGCGATCGCCGCGCCCACGATGCCGGCGCCGATCACGAGGACGTCGCAAGCCTTCTGCTCCGCGGACAGCGGTTGCAGCAGCGTGTCGCTGACGCTCACCGGGCCGTCACGCCAATCCCCAGGCGAATGCGTCGGCGGGGTCGAAGACCAGCGTCGCGTCGAGCGTCACGTGCGCTCGGCCGTGGATCAGCGGCAGCACCGCGTTCGCGGGTGCCCCCGGTAGCGCCGCCGCGGGGCGCGTGTAACGCCCCGTGAAGACGCTGCCGATTACGCTTTCCTGACGCCACGGCGCGCCGGGCGCGAGCTTGCCGTCGTCGGCGAGGCAGGCGAGCTTGGCGCTCGTACCCGTGCCGCAGGGCGACCGATCGTACGCCCCGCCCGGGCAAAGCACGAAGTTGCGGCCGTCGTTACGCGGATCGGACGGCGGTCCGAAGAGTTCGATGTGATCGATTTCGGCGCCGTCCCGCCCGGTCACGCCTTGTTGTCGCATCGCATCGCGCACGCGCTGCGCAAATGCCGTCAGTTCACCCGCGCGGCCCGCGTCGAGCGTCATGCCATGGTCGGCGCACAGGAAGAACCAGTTCCCTCCCCACGCCACGTCGCCGTGCACCACGCCGTGACCCGGGACGTCCACGCTGACCTGCGCCGCGTGGCGGTACGACGGCACGTTGGCGACGGACACCGTGCAGTCGGGATGCAGCGTTGCCGTGACCGTGCCGACCGGCGTTTCGATCCGGTGATCGCCGGGCGCGATGCGGCCGAGATAGGCAAGCGTGGCGACGAGGCCGATCGTGCCGTGGCCGCACATGCCGATCGGGCCGATGTTGTTGAAGAAGATCACGCCGCAGGAACTGCCGGCGTCGACCGGCGTGCAGAGGAGCGCGCCGACCAGCACGTCCGAGCCGCGCGGCTCGTTGACGATCGCCTTGCGCCACGCATCGTGTTGCGTGCGAAAACGGTCGCGGCGCAACGCCATGTCTTCGCCGCCAAGATCGGGGCCGCCGCTGACGACGACCCGCGTGGGCTCGCCGCCGGTGTGGGAGTCGATGACGCGAGTCGGAACGGGTGGAGCTTGGGTCACGGTGGCAGGCGTTCCGGTGGGCAATGCGGGTGGGCAAAGTGCGAATTCGATTATAGTCGACACCGGGTGCTCCCCAGGGGCACGGAGTCGGCGTCGATGCGTAAACCCATGCGGCACGTGTGCAGTTCCCGCACCCTGCGGCGGGTGCTGGCGGCGACGCTGTGCGCGCTTGGCTCGCTTGCGGCGGCCGCCGATCCGGCGAAGACGCTTCACGTCGCATTTTCTGCCGCCGAGATGAGCTTCGATCCGCAGTTCTCCGCCGACGCGGCCTCGGACGGCGTCATCGACCACATCTACGATTCGATGCTGGACTACGACTACCTGGTGCGGCCGGTGATGCTCGTTCCGCGCACGCTCGAGACCATGCCGACGATCGAAGACAACGGCGCCACCTACGTTTTCAGATTCAAACGCGGGATCTTCTTCACGCCGGACCCGGCCTTCAAGGGGAAGCCGCGCGAACTCACGGCCGCCGACCAGGCGTACGCGCTGAAGCGCCTGCTCGATCCCGCGGTGAAGAGTCCATGGTTGTGGCTGATCGAAGGCAAGATCGTCGGCACGGACGCGCTTCGCGCGATCGCGATGAAGTCGGGCAAATTCGACTACGACGCGCCGATCCGCGGACTCGACGTCGTCGATCGCTACACCCTGCGGATCCGCCTCGCGAAACCCGACCTGCGCTTTCTCTACGTGTTCGCAGTGCCGAACACGGCCGCCGTCGCGCGCGAGGTCGTCGAGGAATATGGCCTCGATTTCGGCGCGCATCCCGTCGGCACCGGGCCTTACATGCTCGGCGAGTACAAACGCAGCGCGAAGATCGTGCTGGAGGCGAACCCGGGGTTTCGCGAGACGACGTACGTTCCCGCGGGACCCGTGCCGCCCGAGTCCATGGCGATCGCGGCCGCGCTGAAAGGCAGGAAACTGCCCCTCGCCGCTCGCGTCCAGATCACGATCATCGAAGAGGGCCAGGCGCTCTGGATCGCCTTCGCCAACCGGGAGATCGACCTCCTCGATCGAGTTCCGGCGGATTTCGTCGACCAGGCGCTCGCCAATGGCAAGCTCCGGCCCGATCTCGCGGCGAAGGGGATTCGGCACGAAATCCTGCTGCGGCCCAATACGCGCTGGACCTACTTCAACATGGAAGACGCGACGGTAGGCGGCTACACGCCCGAGAAGATCGCGCTGCGCCGAGCGATCAGCATGGGCTACGACGTCGGCGAATTCATCCGCGTCATCCTGAAGGGCCGCGCGGTCCCGGCGACGAGCCCGGTCCCGCCCGACATCGCGGGGTACGACCCGTTGCAGAAGACCGCCGCGCAGCGCTACGACCCCGCCGCCGCGCAAGCGCTGCTGGACCGGTTCGGCTACCGGGACCGCGACGGCGATGGCTACCGCGAGATGCCGGACGGCAAGCCGCTCGTCCTCGAGCGCTGGTCGGCGCCGACGTCAATCGCGCGCCAGGAAGACGAGCAGTTGAAGAAGAACATGGACGCGATCGGCCTCAAGATCGTGTTCAGGAAGGACCGGATGCAGGAGATGCGCAAGATGGCGCGCCAGGGCAAGATCCCGATGCGCACCGACGGCTGGAACGCCGACT
>JBDTLY010000068.1:0-11379 GCA_039934535.1 Casimicrobiaceae bacterium
AGACCGACCCGGCGCGGGTGCGCCGCTCGGACAAAGGCGACCCGAACCGCTGTCCCGTGTGGTCGCTGCACCAGATCTATTCGAATGCCGCGACGCGCGAGTGGGTCGTCAAGGGCTGCACGACGGCCGGCATCGGCTGCCTCGAATGCAAGCAACCCGTTATCGACGCGATCATCCGCGAGTCGGAGCCGATCCGCGAGCGCGCGCAACATTACCTCGACGATCCGCAACTCGTGCGCAACATAGTCGCCGATGGCTGCGAGAAGGCACGCAAGCTTGCCGACGAGACGATGCGCGACGTGCGCGGCGCGATGGGGTTGGACTACACGTGATGGCCGAGCCACTGACAGCCGATCTCGCGCAGCAAGCGGGCGCGCCCGTCGCCCGGATCCACGGCGAGCCGCTGCTGGAGATGCCGCGCGATCTCTACATCCCGCCGGAAGCGCTCGAGGTGTTCCTCGACGCGTTCGAGGGCCCGCTCGACCTGCTGCTCTATCTCATCCGCAAGCAGAACATCAACGTCCTCGAAATCCCGATGGCGGAATTGACGCGGCAATACCTCGGGTACGTCGAGATGATGCGCCGCACGCAATTGGAGCTCGCCGCCGAATACCTGCTGATGGCGGCGGTGCTGATCGAGATCAAGTCCCGGCTGCTGTTGCCGAAGCCGCCGGCGATGCCGGGTGCGGAAGCCGAGGACCCGCGTGCCGAGCTCGTGCGCCGGCTCCTCGAATACGAACGGATGAAGGAGGCCGCTCGCGGGATCGATGCGCTGCCGCTGGCCGGCCGCGATTTTGCGACCGTCCGCGTCTGGTTCGACCGGGTCGCCTCCGCGCGCCTGCCGGACGTCGCGCCGGAGGACCTGCGGGCCGCCTGGGCCGGCCTGGTTGCGCGCGCGCGCATCAACCGGCATCATCTCGTCACGCGCGAGCAGCTTTCGGTGCGCGCGGAGATGAGCCGGCTGCTGAAGGCGCTCACCCCGACGCGATTCGCGGAGTTCACGACGCTTTTCGCCGCGCACGCCGACGTGCCGCATTTGATCGTCACGTTTCTCGCGTTGCTGGAGCTGGCGCGCGAGCGTCTTGTCAGCATTGCGCAGGCGGAGCCCTACGCGCCGATCTACGTGCAGCTGACCATGGGCCCGGGCTTCGTGCTCGAGGCGTAATCCTTCCCTGTGCATGGTTTCGCGATGGACGACTTGAAAGAGATCAAGGGCATTCTCGAGGCGGCGCTGCTCACGGCCGGGGAGCCGGTCGCGGTGTCGCAGCTCGCGAAGCTGTTCCTGCCCCCGCTCGACGCCGAACTGGTGCGCAAGGTGCTGGACGAGCTCCGCGAGGACTGGTCCGGCAAGTCCGTGGAGCTCGTGCAGGTCGCGTCGGGCTGGCGCTTCCAGGGTAAGACATCGATTCAACCGTTTCTCGACCGGCTGTCGCCCGAGCGGCCGCCGCGCTATTCGCGTGCCGCAATGGAGACCCTCGCCATCATTGCGTATCAGCAACCCGTGACCCGCGGTGAAATCGAAGCCATCCGCGGCGTCGCCGTGTCCACCAGCGTCATCATGGCGCTGACGGACCGCCAATGGGTCGAAGTGGTCGGCCACAAGGAGACGCCGGGTCGTCCGGCGCTTTTCGCGACCACCAAGGCCTTTCTCGACGATCTCGGCCTGCGCTCGTTGTCCGAGCTGCCCCCTTTGGCCGAGCTCGACGCTTCCCACCTGCTGGAGATGCCCGATGCACCCACCAAAGCCTCCGAAGCGCAATTCGCGCTCGCGAGCCCGATCCTGGCACCGTCCCCCGACGGGTCCGATGCAGCAACCGAGCCTGGCCCTGCAGAGCATCACGGAGGGCCTGACGCCGCCGCGCCACCGGTCGTCCACTGACGAAATCTTCACCGAGCCGCAGCGCCTGCACAAGGTGCTGGCCTCGTGCGGCTTCGGCTCGCGCCGCGCAATGGAGGAGATGATCCTCGCCGGTCGCATCACGGTGAATCGCGAGCCCGCGGATGTCGGGCAGAAGGTGTCGCCCGGCGACGAGGTGCGCATCAACGGCGAGCTCGTCAGGGTCCGCTTCGCGGAACCCCGCGCGCGCATCCTGATGTACCACAAGCCCGCCGGCGAGATCGTCACGCGCGACGACCCCGAAGGCCGCCCGACGGTCTTCGAGACGCTGCCGAACATCGGCAACGGCAAGTGGATCGCGATCGGCCGGCTCGATTTCAACACCGAGGGCCTGCTGCTGTTCACGAACTCGGGGGAACTTGCGAACAAGATGATGCATCCGCGCTACGAGGTCGAACGCGAATACGCGGTGCGGGTGATGGGCGTGCTGACGCCTGAACATCAGCAGTCGCTCCTCACCGGGATCGAGCTGGACGACGGTCCCGCAAAAGTCGAAAAGATCGCGGACGGGGGCGGCGAGGGCTCGAATCACTGGTATCACCTGGTGCTGAAGGAAGGACGCAACCGGGAGGTGCGCCGCCTCATCGAGGCGCTGGGCATGACCGTCAGCCGCCTGATTCGCACGCGCTACGGCACGATCGCGATGCCGTCACGCGTCAAGCGCGGGCAGACCCTGGAACTCACGGCGGAAGAAGTGACCGTCGTGCTCACGACCGCGGGCATGCGCGCGACCGGACCCATGCCGCAGAAGCAGGGAAACCGCGACCGTCCGCCGCAGGGCAAAGGGCCGCGCCCGGCGGGTCATCGTCCGCGCGACGGCATGCCGCGCGGCGACGTGGAAGGCAACGTTGCGCAGCCCGCGGTCGCGGAGATCGACGACGATGCGCCGCATGATCCGAACGTGATCGAGCCGGGCAATAGCGCAGCGGGCGCGCCGACGCACGCCAATCGGTCGGTCAAGAGCTATTTCAAGAACCAGACGGGCGCCCACGGCCGTCCGCACGGCAAGGGCGGGCCGCGTCACGGCCAATCCGCGCAGCGCGGGCAAGGCACCGGGGCGCGACCGCACGGCGGCAAGCCGGGGCGTGGCGGGCCGCAGGGGCCGGGTCGCGGCGGCCAATCGGGATATGCGCGCGGCGGACCGCAATCGGGTCCACGCGGACAAGGGTCGCCTTATGTGACGACGACCCTCACGATTCCCGGCGGCATGCCGGAAGGGCTGCCGGGCACGAGCGGGCAGCGCCCCAAAGGCGGAGGTCCATGGACGAACAAGGGCCCGCAGCGGCCGAAGGGCCCACCCGGCGCGGGCGCCCCTCCCGGCAAGCGCGGCCGCGGCCGTCGCAATCGGCACGGCGGCAAGCCGCCGGGCGCGGCGGACGGCGACAACCGCGGCAACGAAGCTCGCCCGAGCGAGGCCCCGCGCGTCGTTGACGACAATCGCGGGAATCAAGCGCGAAGCAACGAAGCGCCACGCATCGTCGACGACAATCGCGGGAATCAAGCGCGATCCAACGAGGCGCCCCGAATCGTCGACGACAACCGCGGCAACCAGGCGCGCGGCAACGAATCGTCGCGCATTGTCGACGACGACCGCGGCAACAAGGCGCCCCGCGCCAACGCGCCCCGGATCGTCGACGACGACGCCGGCAACCGTTAGCCGAGAAAGAGGTCGGGCAGCAGCGGATTGCCCGGCTTGACGGCGTAACGGGCAAGGTCGGTGACGCCGGCCGCGGCGAGCACGTCGTCGTCGATGAAGAAATTTCCCGTGGTGGTCCGCGCGTCGCGCATGAAGATCTCGTGCGCGGCGTCGGCCAGGATCTCCGGCGTGCGCATGCGGTGCATTTCGTCGGCGGCGCCCGGGATCATTGCAATGGCCGCCGTGGCGATGACCGAGCGCGGCCACAGCGCGTTGACGGCGATGCCGCTCGCGCGGAATTCCTCGGCCATTCCGAGCACGCACATGCTCATCCCGTACTTCGCCATTGTGTAGGCGACGTGGTCGCGGAACCATTTCGGGTCGAGGTTCAGCGGCGGCGCCAACGTCAGGATGTGCGGATTGCGTCCGGCAACCGCCGACGCCTCGAGGTGCGGCAGGCAGGCCTGCGAGCAGAGGAAGGTGCCGCGGACATCGACGCCGAACATCAGGTCGAAGCGCTTCATCGGCGTCGCCAGCGTGCCGGTCAGGCTGATGGCGCTCGCGTTGTTGACGAGGATGTCGATGCCGCCGAAGGCGCTCGCCGTCGCGGTCACCGCGGCGCGCACCGCGGCCTCGTCGCGAATGTCGCAGGGAATCGGCAGCGCCTTGCCGCCGGCCGCCTCGATTTCTTCGGCAGCCGTATAGATCGTGCCCGCGAGCTTCGGATTCGGATCCGTCGTCTTCGCCGCAATAGCGACGTTGGCGCCATCGCGGGCCGCGCGCACCGCAATCGCAAGGCCGATGCCGCGCGAGCCGCCGGTGATGAAGAGCGTTTTGCCCTGCAGCCCTGCCATGTCGCGACTCAGTTCTTGCCGAAGCGAGCCGGGCGTTTTTCGACGAATGCAGCGATGCCTTCGGCAAAGTCGGCGGTGCCCGCGCATTGGCCGAAACTGATCGCCTCGGCCTGAAGCTGTTCCGAAAGCGAATGCGAGAACGAGTCACGGACCAGGCGCTTCGCATTGCGGATTGCCATGACCGGCGCCGCCGCAAGCGCGGCTACGAGTGCGTTCATCTCCGCGTCGAGCGCGTCGGCCGCAACGACCTTGTTGACGAGCCCGAGGCGCAGGGCTTCCGCGGCATCGAAGCGCTCGGACAGCAGCAGGATTTCCATTGCCTTGCGCAGGCCGACGAGACGCGGCAGCGTCCATGACCCGCCGCCATCGGGCGTGAGAGCGATGTGCCGGTACGCCGACGTGAAGTACGCGTTGTCTGCCGCGACCACCAGGTCGCAGGCATTCATGAACGACAGCCCGATGCCCGCGACGGCGCCATGAACGCATCCGACGACGGGGTGCGGCATCCGGTGCAGGGTCTCGACCGCGGCATGCACGCGCTCGACCATTCGCTGAAACCCGGCCTGGCGCTCGGCCGGCGGGCGCCGCAACTCGCCGCCAAAGGTCCGGATGTCGCCCCCGGCCATGAAGTGCTTGCCGGCGCCGCGCAGCACGACGACGCGCAGCGCGTCATCGGCCGCGACTTCCGCCGTGCGGGCGACGAGCGCGTCGATCATCGCGAAATCGAGCGTGTTGAGCGCGTCGGGACGATTGAACGTCAGCGTCGCGATGGCGCCGTCGCGTTGCAGCAGGATGGGGTCGCTCATGAGTTCAGCCAATGGGGCGAAGCGATGCGATCGAGTCTAGCATGCAACGACGTCACGATTCCCTGAACGGGCTCGCGCCTTCGAGCTCGTCGACGGCGTGCGCGACGTCCGCGCGTTCGCGTGCACAGAAATCGGCGATGGCGGCGGCGAAATCCGGGTCGGCGATCGCATGCGCGGAGCATGTGGTGACGGGCATCAGTCCGCGCGCGAGCTTGTGCACGCCCTGCGCGCCACCGGCGAAGCGCGCGATTTTCCGCTCGATGCAAAACTCGATCGCCTGGTAATAGCAAGCCTCGAAATGCAGGCCGGGGACATAGGCGTGCGTTCCCCAATAGCGGCCCCAGAGCGTTGCCTGGTCGAAAATGTCGAGCGCAGCGCAGAGCGGCCGGCCGCCATGCGCGCCGACGACGAGGAGCAGGTTGTCCGGCATCGACGCCGCGATGCGGGTGAAGAAGTCGAGCGAGAGATAAGGCGTCGAATGATGGGCGTGATAGGTGGATTCGTAGCAGTCGTAGAAGAACGCCCAGTCGGCGTCGGTGATGTCCGATCCCGTCAGCCGCCGGAAGGTCACCCCTGAGTCCGCCAGCCGGCGGCGCTCCTGCTTCACTTTCTTGCGCTTGTCGTGGTTGAACGCGGCGAGGTAGTCTGCGAAATCGCGATGGCCCGGGTTTTGCCATTCGAACTGCACGCCGTGGCGCACGATCATTCCGGCGCGGGCGCACAGGGCGGTTTCCTCCGGTGTCGCGAACAGCACATGCAGCGACGAGTAACGCGAGTCCGCGCCGCGGTCCTGCGCGTGCAGCATGGCCAGCGCGCGTTCGAGCAACGCGCCGCGCGTCGCTTCGTCCCGCGCAATGAGGCGCGGCCCGGGCGCCGGCGTGAACGGAACTGCCGCGACGAGCTTCGGGTAGTAGCGGCGGCCGTGGCGGCGAAAGGCGTCCGCCCACGCCCAGTCGAACACGTACTCGCCGTACGAATGCGTCTTGGCGTAGAGCGGCAGCGCGCCGGTCAACGTGTCGGCGCACCATGCGGTCAGGTAGCAGGGTCGCCAGCCCGTGTCGGGCGCGGCGCAGCCCGTCGCGTGCAGCGCGCAAAGAAAGGCATGGCAAAGCAGCGGATGACCTTGCGTGAGCGCATCCCAGGCTTCGGCCGGAATCGCCGCAAGGTCGATGTCGTTGCGAATGACGGTTGCGGGCGAGGGTGGTTCGGGCGACCGTTGCGGTGACATGGGGCCGATTCTCGCGTGCGCGGGATGTGCAGCGCAAGGTGATAAAATATTGCCCATGCAAATCGCTGTGGCGCAGCTCGACCAGGTCATCGGCGATCTCCGCGGCAATGCCGCCGCGATTCTCGACGCCGTCGGCGAAGCGAAGCGCGCCGGCGCGCGGCTCGTGGTCACGCCCGAGCTGTCGCTGCCCGGCTACCCGCCCGAGGATCTCCTGCTGCGTCCGGCTTTTCTCGACGCGTGCGCAAGCGAGCTCGCCGCACTGGCGGAGGCCGTGAAGGACACGACCGTACTGGTCGGCTTCCCGGAACGCGCGAACGGCAAGTGCTACAACGCGCTCGCGGTGCTGCGCGACGGCCGCATCGCGCAAACCGCGCGCAAGCAGTGCCTGCCGAATTACACGGTCTTCGACGAGGAGCGCTACTTCGAGCCGGGCGATGCGCCATGCATCGTCGACGTCGACGGTGTGCCCTGCGGCCTCGTCATTTGCGAGGACATCTGGTTTCCCGGTCCGATACGCCAGGCGAAGGAGGCGGGGGCGTGCCTCGTCATCGTCGCCAACGGCTCGCCGTATCACACGAAGCAGCAGGCGCTGCGGCGGGAGCGCGTGGCTGCGCGCTCGCGCGAAACCGGCTTGCCGATCGTCTACGTCAACCTCGTGGGCGGCCAGGACGAGCTCGTGTTCGACGGCGCCTCGTTCGTGACGGATGCGGCCGGCACGGTCGTCCAGCAGTTGCCGGCCTGGCACGAAACGGTCGCGCTCGTGACGCTCGAGAATGGCGTGCCGAAGCCGATCCGCGGTTCGCTCGACTCGCGGCTCGAAGCGCACGTCTACGACGCGCTGGTGATGGGCGTGCGCGACTACGTCGGCAAGAACAAGTTTCCCGGCGTGCTGCTCGGTCTTTCGGGCGGCGTCGATTCGGCGCTGGTGCTGGCGGTCGCGGTCGACGCGCTCGGGCGCGATCGCGTGCGCGCCGTGATGATGCCCTCGCCGTATACGCGGGAGATCAGCCTCGAGGATGCGCGCACGATGGCGGGCACGCTGGGGGTCCGCTACGACGAGCTGCCGATCGAAGCGGCATTCGGCGCATTCCTCGACACCTTGGCTGGCGAGTTTCGCGACCTTCCGCCTGACGCGGCCGAGGAAAACATCCAGGCGCGCATCCGCGGCACGCTGCTGATGGCACTGTCGAACAAGTTCGGCTCGATCGTGCTCACCACCGGCAACAAGTCGGAAATGGCCGTCGGCTACGCCACGCTGTACGGCGACATGGCGGGCGGCTTCGCCGTGCTGAAGGACATCAGCAAGACGCTCGTCTACCGGTTGTGCCATTACCGCAACGCGCTGGGGCGGGTCATTCCCGAGCGGATCATCACGCGCGCGCCGTCGGCCGAATTGCGGCCGGATCAGGTCGACCAGGACTCGCTGCCGCCTTACGACGCGCTCGACGGCATCCTCGAGGCCTATGTCGAGCAGGACAGGAGTCCCGCCGAGATCGTCGCGCTCGGCTTTGCGCCCGCCGACGTGCGCAAGGTCGTTCGCCTCATCAAGATCAACGAATACAAGCGGCGCCAGGCGGCCGTCGGCATCCGGGTCACGCCGCGCGGCTTCGGGAAGGACTGGCGCTACCCGATCACGTCGGCCTGGGCCGAATGGAACGACATCGCGGCGCCACCCGGCCAGAAGCAATGAGTTGGTGTAAGCTAGCTTCGCCCCGCGTTTCCGACCGCTGCATTTTCGACGTCTGGCCGCCATGAAAAAAATCGAAGCGATCATCAAGCCGTTCAAGCTGGACGAAGTCCGCGAAGCGCTGTCGGAGATCGGCGTCACCGGGCTGACGGTCGCCGAGGTCAAGGGCTTCGGCCGCCAGAAGGGCCACACCGAGCTCTATCGCGGTGCCGAATACGTCGTCGATTTCCTGCCCAAAGTCAAAGTCGAGCTGATCGTCGCCGACAGCCTCGTGGACCGCGCGATCGAGGCCATCGTCAAGGCCGCGCGCACGGGCAAGATCGGCGATGGCAAGATCTTCGTCACCGCCGTCGAGCAGGTCGTCCGCATCCGCACGGGCGAGAGCGGCGAAGCCGCCGTCTGACCGCGCAGGAGGCCATGCCATGTCGTTTGCGAGCGAGTTCCGCGAATTCGCGATCAAGGGCAACGTCGTCGACCTGGCCGTGGCGGTCTTCATCGGCGGCGCCTTCGGCAAGATCGTCGACTCCGTCGTCAAGGACCTCATCATGCCGATCGTGGGGCGGATCTTCGGCACCCTCGATTTCTCGAACTGGTTCTGGATGCTTGGAACGCCGCCGGCGAGTTACAGCGGCCCCATGACCTACGAGGCGCTGACCAAGGCCGGCGTGCCGCTGCTCGCGTACGGCAATTTCATCACGATCGCGCTCAACTTCCTGATCCTCGCGTTCATCATTTTCGTGATGGTGAAGCAGATCAACCGGTTGAAGCGCGAGACGCCGCCGCCGACGGTGGTCGTGCCAGAGGACGTCATCCTGCTGCGCGAAATCCGCGACGCGCTGAGAAAATAGTCCGCGCGGACCGCAATCCGAACATCGAATTTCAAGGAGGAGCCTTCATGCACGTCCGTAAATTGCTGCCGGCGATCGTCGCCGCGCTGGCCATCGCCGGTCCCGCACAGGCCGACATCACCGTTGGCGTCACGCTTTCGGCCACCGGTCCCGCCGCGTCGCTCGGCATTCCGGAAAAGAACACGATCGAGTTGCTGCCGGCCACGATTGGCGGCCAGAAGGTCAACTGGATCGTCCTCGACGATGCCTCGGACACCACCAAGGCCGTCACCAACACGAAGAAGCTCATCTCCGAGGATAAGGTCGACGTCGTCGTCGGCTCGACGATCACCCCCAATTCGCTGGCGATGGTCGACGTCGTCTCGGCCGCGGAAACGCCGATGATTTCGATGGCGGCCTCGGCCCGCATCGTCGATCCCGCCAATCCGAAGACGAAGTGGGTGTTCAAGACGCCGCAGAGCGATGCGCTGATGGCCGACGCCATCGCCGTGCACATGAAGGCCAACGGCGTGAAGACGATCGGCTTCATCGGCTTCGCGGACGGGTACGGCGACGGCTGGCTGGCCGAAATGCGCAACTCGGCCAAGACCGCGGGCATCCAGGTCGTCGCCGAGGAGAAGTACAACCGCACCGACCCGTCGGTCACGGGGCAGGTGCTGAAGCTCATCGCCGCCAATCCCGACGCGATCCTGATCGCCGCCGCCGGCACGCCTGGCGCGACACCGCAAAAGGAGCTCGTCGCGCGCAATTACAAGGGCAAGATCTACCAGACGCACGGGGTCGCCAATCCGGACTTCCTGCGCGTGGTCGGCAAGGATGGCAACGGCACGGTGTTGCCGATCGGCCCGATGCTGGTCTACGAGCAGCTGCCGGACTCGAACCCGCTCAAGAAGTCGGCCGCCGATTACATCACCAAGTACGAGGCGAAGTACGGCAAGGACTCGCGCTCGACATTCGGCGGCCACGCGTGGGACGCCTACGTGCTGCTGGCCAACGCGATCCCGCAGGCGCTGAAGAAGGCGCAGCCCGGCACCAGGGAATTCCGCGCCGCGCTGCGCGACGCGATCGAGAGCGAGAAGGAAGTGGTCGCGACGCATGGCGTGTACTCGATGAGCGCCACCGACCACAACGGGCTCGACAACCGCGCGCGGACGATGATCAAGATCGAAAACGGCAAGTGGGTGCTGGCCAAATAATCCCCTGCTGAGACCGGGCCGGTCGCGGGCGTCGCCCGCAACCGGCCTTTTTTGTTTCCGACCTTCAGGCGATGCGCTTGGACCTCACGATCTTCGCGATCCTCGTGCAGGACGGCGTCACCAACGGAGCCGTGTACGCGTTGCTCGCCCTCGCGCTGGTCCTCGTGTTCACGGTGACGCGCGTGATCTGGGTGCCGTCGGGCGAATTCGTCGCCTATGGCACGCTGACACTGGCGGGCCTGCAGCTCGGCAAGCCGCCGGGCACGATCAACCTGCTGATCGGGATGGCGATCGTCGCGGGCGCGATGGAGGCCTGGGATCTCGCCCGCCGCGGCGCTCCCAGGCGGATCCCCGTGCAGGTCCTGCGCTGGACCGGGATTCCCGTGGCGATCGGTGTGGTTTCGTGGTGGCTCTCGTCGTCCGAATTGCCGTTCTGGGCGCAGGTATTGGTCACGCTCGCGCTGGTGACCACGGTCGGCCCGCTGCTCTACCGAATTGCCTACCAGCCGCTCGCCGAAGCGAGCGTGCTCGTGCTGCTGATCGTGTCGGTAGCCGTCCATTTTGCGCTGACCGGACTGGGGCTCTGGTTCTTCGGCGCCGAGGGATCGCGCACGCCGCCTTTCTCGTCGGCTTCATTCGAGGTGGGCGGGGTCACCGTCAGCGTCCAGAGCCTGCTCGTGGTCGGCACGAGCGTCGCGCTCATCGGGGCACTGGGCCTGTTCTTCGGGCGCACGCTCTACGGCAAGGCGCTGCGCGCCACCGCGCTCAATCGCATCGGCGCGCGGCTCTGCGGCGTGGCGCCCGATCTCGCCGGCGCGCTGACGTTCACGCTGGCCGCGCTGCTGTGCGCGTTCTCCGGCGTCCTGATCGGGCCGATCACGACGGTCTACTACGATTCCGGGTTTCTCGTCAGCCTGAAAGGCTTCGTCGGCGCGATCATCGGCGGGCTGGTGAGCTATCCGCTGGCGGCGGCGGGCGCGCTGCTCGTGGGATTGCTCGAGGCGTTCTCGTCGTTCTGGGCGAGCGGCTTCAAGGAGGTGATCGTCTTCACCCTGATCATTCCGGTGCTGCTCTGGCGCAGCCTGACGACGCACCATCACGAGGACGAAGGCGAATGAGCGCCGCGCGCCGGATTCCTCTCGCCGCCTGGGGATACGCGGCGTTCGCCGCAATCCTGATCGCCGCGCCGCTCGTCGCGCCGCAATTCTGGGTCACGCTCGGCAACTA
>JBDTLY010000069.1:0-11324 GCA_039934535.1 Casimicrobiaceae bacterium
GCCGCCAACGCATCGCGCACGAATTGCGCCGGAGCGTAGTCCCCGCCTCTTCCCGGCAGTGACAGCGCATCGCATTCGCAAGCCTCGAGCAGCATGTCGAGGCGCTCGGGGCGGCGCAGCGCGTCGGCCGCCAACAGGAGATCGAGCAGCGCCGCCGGCGCCTGCGCGCGCGCCGAATGCACGGCGCCGTGCCACCGCGCCACGAGCCGCCCCGCGTCCCGGCAGTCGAGCGGCACCTTGAGTCGCGCCGACATGCGTTCCGCCAGCCGGACGCTTTGCGCCTCGTGCCCGGAATGGTTCGGCCACGACCGGCGCGGCGCCGCCCCTTTGCCGAGATCGTGCGCGAGAACGCCGTAGCGAACCGGCAGCGCGAACGCCTTGCCCGCGGCGTAATCCAGCGCGCGCGCGACATGCACGCCGGTGTCGATCTCCGGATGGTCGCCGACGCGCTGCGGGACGCCGTAGAGCGCGTCGACTTCCGGGAGCCATTGTGCGAGCGCACCGCACTCGCGCAACACCGCCAGCATCCGCGACGGGTACGGCTCCATCAACCCTGTCGCGAGCTCCTGCCAGACGCGCTCCGGCGCGAGGGTCGCGAGCTCGCCGCCCATCGCCAGCGTGCGCAGCAACGCCTCGGTTTCGGGCGCGACGACGAAGCCGAAGCGCGCCGCGAAGCGCGCCACGCGCAGCACGCGCAGCGGATCCTCGGCGAATGCGGGCGACACATGGCGCAGCACGCCCGCGCGCAGGTCCGCCGCGCCGCCGTACGGATCGTACAGCGTGCCGTCTTCGCTGCGCGCCATCGCGTTGATCGTGAGGTCGCGCCGTTCGAGATCCTGCAGCAGCGTCACGTCCGGCGACGCGAAGAATTCGAATCCGCGATAGCCGATCCCGTGCTTGCGCTCGGTACGCGCCAGCGCGTATTCCTCGCGCGTCTCGGGATGCAGGAATACCGGGAAGTCGCGGCCGACGGGCCGATACCCCGACGCGATCAGGATCTCGGGCGTCGCGCCGACGACGACCCAATCGCGGTCGCCGCCCGTGCGTCCGAGGAGCTCGTCGCGGACCGAGCCGCCGACCCGATAGATCTGCACGGACGGCGCGGCGCGGAGTTTGCGGTTCATCCGCGCACGCTAAGCGCTGTGCGACCCGCGCGCAACCCGCCGCCGCCCGCCCTCAGCGTCCGACCTGCGAGCGGTAGGCGTCGTACCGGCTCCTGGTCGCCGCGGGACCGAGATACGTCGGCGCGACCGTCGCAAGCGCCGCCGGCACGATGCCGAACACCGCCGGGAAAGCGCAGCCGCAGACGCTGTCCTGCTGCATCGACGCGAGGTTGTCGCGGCTCATCGGCGTGCCGGGCAAGAGCTCGAGGAAGCGCGCCTGCAGGCGGCCAAGCGCGGGCGGGAGCGCCACGATCGGACGCTCGTGCTCGGTCAGCTTGCCGACGAACGCGACGAGCTCGCGCAGCGTGTAGATATCGGGTCCGCACAGCGGATACTTCTGCCCGATCGTGGCGGTGTCGTCGAGCGCATGCGCGAAGCAATGGGCGACGTCCCCGACGAACACCGGCTGGAACCGCGCCTGCGCCGCGGCGATGGCCATCACCGGCATAAAACGCTCGAGCGACGCGAACAGGTTGAGGAACCGGTCCTCGCGGCCGAAGATCACCGACGGCTGGAAAATCGTCCAGTCGAGCCCCGACGCGACGATCGCGGCTTCGGCTTCGCCCTTGCTGCGCTGGTAGCGCGAAGGCCCAGCCGGGTCGGCGTTGAGCGCGCTCATCTGCACGAGGCGGCGCACGCCCGCGGCGCGGCACGCGGCGATCACCTTATGCGCGAGCTCGACATGGGCGCGCGCAAACGTGTTGCGGCCCGATTCGTTGAGGATCCCGACGAGATTGACAACGGCCGCGGCGCCTGCCGCCAGCCGCGCGAGCGTGGCCGGATCGTTGGTGTCGCCGTCGACGACATCGACCGTCGGCAGCAGGATCAGGTGACGCGCATTCTCGCGGCGACGCGTCGGCACGACGACGCGCTTGCCGGCTTGCACCAGGCGATTGACGACATGGCGCCCGACGAAGCCGCTGCCCCCCAGCACCAGGACGGTTTCGCCCGCCATCGTCACGGCGCCTTGACGGCGATCGGCGCCATCGCGTCGGCATTTGCGGCGGCGCTCCCGCGCGGCGATATCGTGCCGAGGCGCGTGGTCAGCGGCACGTAGGGCTGGTCGAGCTCACGCGCGTAGAACATCGCGTTGGCGAGCACTTTTTTCACGTAGTCGCGGGTTTCGTTGAACGGGATCGATTCGACCCAGATGGCGCCCTCGAGCGGCGCGCCGTTGCGCCAGGCCTGCGCGCGGCCCGGTCCAGCATTATACGCAGCGGCCGCGAGCGCCGGCATGCCCTCGAGCCGGTCCTGCCAGTACTTGAAGTAGAACGCGCCGAATTGCGTGTTGAGCGAGAGGTCCCCAATTTGCGACGACCGATAATCGTTCCTTCCCACCTGCTTCGCGACCCAGCGCGCGGTCGCCGGCATGAGCTGCATGAGCCCGACGGCGCCCGCCGACGACACGATATCCGGATTGAAGCGAGACTCCTGGCGCGCCACGCTCAGCAGCAGCGCCTCGTCCGCGGCCTGGTCGCGCGCGGCGGCGGAAAAATGCTCGCGGTACGGCATCATGTAGCGCAAGGCGAAATCGTGGCGTTCCCTCGTGCGGTCTGCGGTGTTGATCGCGCGGTCGTACAGCCCGACGCGCCGGGCGTAGTCGGCGGCGATGAGCAGGCTCTCGTCGTCGCGGCCGCGAACGACGTACAGCCATTCGCGCTGCGACTCGGGGCGCATCTCGAGCTCGGCGAGCTTTATCGCGCGGCGAACCCCGGGCTGCGCGCCAAACAACGCGAGCGCCTCCGGCGACGGGCGCGCCGGCGTGCTGACCGGCTCAATTCGCTGCCCAAGCGCCTCCGCGGACAGGAGGCCATAAAAATTGAATTCGCGCGCAAGCTCGGAGTAGGTCGCGTTGGCTTCGGCACCGCGGCCCGCGGCGAGCGCCGCGCGCGCCTTCCAGTAGCGCCACGCCGGCTCCTGCGCCTGCGAGGGCGGCATTGCCACGATGGCGGCGTCGACATCGGACCAGACGCCTGCGCGCAACGCCGCGCGCACGCGCCACGCGTTCTGACCCTCGTTGAGCGGCGCGCCCGCGGCCTCGCGGTACCAGTCGTTGGCGCGCGGGTTGAGCTGCCGTGCCGCGTGGTAGGCGATGCGCGCGTTGCCGTACAGTCGGTCGGCGTCCGGCAGCCGCTCGCGCAGCTTCTCCCACGAAGTACGCGCGCCGGTGGCGTCGTTGCGCGCGGTGCGCTCCAAGGCATAGAGCGCCAGCAGTCGCCCGCCGCGCGATTTCACGTCGGCCTTCGCGAGCGCGCCCGCGGGATCGCGCTCGGCCTGCGCGAATTCGCGGGTGCCAATCCCGTCCGCCGGCGGCAGGTTGACCGCGATCGTCAGCGCAAGCCGGACGCTGCCTGCCTCTGCAGCAAGGCGAAAGCGTGCGCGGCGATCGGCGATCGAGAGCCCGCCATTCGAGATCAGAGCGGCGAACAGCGACTCGCACGAATCCGGTGTCGACTGGGCGTTGAACCACAGCGGCTTCGCGGCGGCGAGCGCGGCGTCGCCCTCGCGCTGGCGACGCTGCTGGATCGCATAGCAGGTGAGCTCGACATCCTCGCCCGCGGGCGGCGGATACATCGCGCGAAACGCGGCCCAGTCGCCGCGCTTGCCGAGCGCCTTGAGATAGTCGACGCGCAGCCGGTCGGCGAGCGGCGAATCCGGCCATTTGGCGAGAAATTCCTCGACCTCGCCGGTTCCTGCGGTATCGAGCCGGGTGGACAGGCGCCAGAATTCGACATACGACTCGAGCGCATGCCCCGCAAGCTTCGGACCCAGCGTGTCGAGCCGCGACCGCTGGCCGCGCTCGAATGCGGCTTTCGCCGCCAGGAAATCGTCGTCCGACGGCTCGGGTGCGGCGCGTGCGGCACCCGCGGCAAGCGCCAGCGCCGCAGCCATGGAGAAAAAGGTTCGCAGGAATCGATTCACGGTGCCCATTGTCGGCGACGGGGGCTCTTTTGGGCAACCCGGCGTTGCGCGATGTCGTTGATGGGCATCAGACCACGGACGGCGGTCGCGGTTCGGGATAAAATCCGGGACATAGTCGGGCCGCACGCGCCGGGGCGCCACGCCCGCCCTCGGTCAAACCCGCGGCAATCGGGAGGAACGATGGCACAACGCAAGGGCGCGCCGCAGGTCGGCGTCGTCATGGGCAGCGACAGCGATTGGGACATCATGCGCCACGCCGCCGCGCAGCTCGACGCGTTCGGCATCGGCTACGAGGCCCGCGTGCTGTCGGCGCACCGGATGCCCGACGACATGTTCGAGTACGCCGAGGACGCGCTGCCGCGCGGCCTGCGCTGCATCATCGCCGGCGCCGGCGGCGCAGCGCACCTTCCCGGCATGATCGCGTCGAAAACGACAGTGCCCGTGCTGGGCGTTCCCGTGCCGTCCAAGTATCTCCGCGGCGAGGATTCGCTTCTTTCAATCGTCCAGATGCCGAAGGGCATTCCTGTCGCGACGTTCGCGATCGGCGAAGCGGGCGCGGCCAACGCCGGCCTGTTCGCGGCGGCCCTGATCGCCGCCACCGATCCTGCGGTCGCGAAAAAGCTGGCCGCGTTCCGCATCAAGCAGACCGCGACGGCGCGCGCGATGCATGTGCCGAACGAGGGGAGCAAATCGGGATCGTGACGCCGATGATCGCCCCCGGCGCCTGGCTCGGGCTGCTGGGCGGCGGCCAGCTCGGCCGGATGTTCTGCATGGCCGCGCAAAGCCTCGGCTACAAGGTGGTCGTGCTCGATCCGGGCCCCGCCAGCCCGGCGGGCAGCGTCGCCGACCGGCACATTCGCGCCGATTACCAGGATCCCGAGGCGCTCGCGACGCTCGCGGCGCTCGCCGCCGCGGCGACCACCGAGTTCGAGAACGTGCCCGCCGGGGCCCTCGATTACCTTGCGCGGTCGATGCGCGTCGCGCCCGCGGCGGCGAGCGTCGCCATCGCGCAGGACCGCATCAGCGAAAAGACCTTTCTTTCCGGCCACGGCTTCGTCGTCGCGCCGTTTGCGGTCCTGCGCACGGAGGCCGATGCCCGCGACGCGGATGCCGCGCTCGTCCCGGGGATCGTCAAGAGCGCTCGC
Organism: Casimicrobiaceae bacterium; assembly: GCA_039934535.1. Classification (GTDB taxonomy): domain Bacteria; phylum Pseudomonadota; class Gammaproteobacteria; order Burkholderiales; family Casimicrobiaceae; genus CAIWHR01. The sequence goes on from JBDTLY010000069.1 coordinate 5,231, forward strand.
CTGGGTTACGACGGCAAAGGGCAGATCCGTGTGCGCACCCAAGCCGACGTTGCTGCGGCCTTCGGCGAAATGGGCGGCGCGCCGTGCGTCCTCGAGCGCTTCGTGGCGCTCGCCTGCGAGGTGTCCGTGATCGTCGCCCGCGGCGACGGCGGCGAGGTCGTCGCGTGGCCCGTCGCCGAGAACCTGCATCGCGACGGTATCCTCGACGTGTCGATCGTTCCGGCGCGGGTGTCCGCCGGCCTCGCGCGCGAGGCGCTCAGAATCGCGACCTCCATCGCCGACAAGCTCGCCTACCGCGGCGTCCTCTGCATCGAGATGTTCGTCACGGAAGCCGGCGCGCTTCTCGTCAACGAGATCGCCCCGCGTCCACACAACAGCGGCCACTACACGATCGACGCCTGCGTGACGTCGCAGTTCGAGCAGCAGGCGCGCGTGCTCGCCGGCTTGCCGATGGGCGACACTCGGCAGCACGAGCCGGCGGCGATGGTCAACCTCCTGGGCGATCTCTGGTTCGCCGACCGCGATGCAAAGACGCCGCGCGAGCCCGACTGGTCGCAGGTGCTGCGGCATCCGCAGGCGAAGCTGCACCTCTACGGCAAGGCGGAACCGCGGCGCGCGCGCAAGATGGGCCATGTCACCTGCCTCGGACCCACGCTGGACGACGCCCTCGCCGTCGCGCGCGCGATCAAGCGCGACCTCGGGATTCCGGGCGCCGATCTGCTGTGACGAACGCAACGGATTTGGGGCCGCTCGCCGGCTTGCGCGTGCTCGACCTCACGCGACTGCTGCCCGGTCCCGTCTGCACGCTCTACCTCGCCGACCTCGGCGCCGACGTCGTCAAGATCGAGGACACCGGCGCGGGCGACTACGCGCGCCACCTCGGCAATCGTCCCGGCACGGTCTCCGCATTCTTCCGCGCCGTGAACCGCAACAAGCGCAGCGCGGCGCTGAATCTCAAGGACCCGCGCGGCCGGGAGGCGTTCATTGCGCTCGCGAAGGGCGCCGATGTCGTTGTCGAGAGCTTCCGTCCGGGCGTCGTGGCGAATCTCGCGGTCGACTACGAGACTCTCGCCGCGATCAATCCGCGCCTCGTTTACGCGTCCATTTCAGGCTACGGGCAGACCGGCCCGCGCGCGCAGGCGGCCGGCCACGACATCAACTACCTGGGCTACGCCGGCGTGCTCGAGCAGACCGGCACGCGCGACGGCGCGCCGGCACTCTGCAATCTGCAGATCGCCGATCTGCTGGGGGGTTCGGCCGCGGCGGCGATCGGAATTCTCGCGGCGCTCGTCGGCGCGCAGCGCACGGGGCGGGGCCGCCATGTCGACGTCGCGATGGCCGACGCCGCGCTCGCGCACAACATCTTTGCGCTCCACGCGTTGACCCAGTGGGGCCGGACGCTCCCGCGCGGCGAGGATTTGCTCACCGGCGGGGTTCCCTGCTACGGCGTGTACGGCACGCAGGACGGCCGCTGGCTCGCCGTCGGCGCCCTCGAAGACAAGTTTTGGCAAGCGTTGTGCGCAACGATTGAACGGCCGGATCTCGTCCCGCTGGCGTTTGCGCTTGGCGACGAGGGCAAGCGCGTGCGTCGCGCGCTGGAAGCGGTGTTTGGCTCCGCGCCGCTCGCGTACTGGAGCGAGAGGTTCGCCGCTGTCGACTGCTGCGTCACGCCGGTCAATACGCTCGACGAGGCGCTTGTCGATCCGCAGTTCGTGGCGCGCGCAATGGTGGTCGAGCGGCCCGACGGCACGCGGCAATATGCGCCGCCGTTCAGGCTGTCCGGGCACGACTTCGCGGTAACGCGCGACGCGCCGGCGCAGGGCGAGCAGACGGCGGAGATCCTGCGCGAAGCGGGTTACGACGAAGCGGCCATCGCGGCGCTCGCCACCGGCGGTGCGATCGGCGGCGTGTAGCGTCAGGTCGCCGTGCCGATGACCCGCGTCTTGCGCTTCGAGCGTGTTAACCCTGGGTCCTTGCGTTCGGCGCCGATCGGCAACTCCGCGACACGCGCATATTCGGGATCGGCGAAGCGGCATCCCGAGGCAACATAGTCCGCGGCCATCGGCGTTGCGTCGGCGCCCCAGAAGAGCGCATCGCCGATGGCGAGCGTGGGCACGCCGAATACGCCGCGCGCGACGGCTTCGTCGGTGTTGCGCCGAAGGGCCTCCTTCACCTCCGGCGACGCGATGCGCACTTGCGCGTCGGGCATGCCGAGTTCCGACGCGAGCTCCGCCCACTCGATCGGCAGATCAGGTAACCGCCCGTCACGCCAGACGAAACGAAAGATGCGGTGGATCGCTTCCGGCGTGCAATCGCAGGCAATCGCCAGACGGAGAAGCGGCAGCGGATTGAACGGGTGCTCGGGCGGAAACTTGAGCGCGATCCCCTGCCGCTTAGCCTGCCAGATGCAGAAACGGTAGGTGAACGCGCGCTTGGCGGGAATCTCGGCCGGGCCCTTCTGGCCGTTGGCATTCAGTATTCCGGCGAACAGGACCGGCCGATAGCGGATAGTGATGCGCGGCGCGAGCGCGGCCAACTGCTCGCTCTGCAAGTACGCAAACGGCGAGACGAAATCGAAATACCAGTCGGCGATCATGGCGGCCGCGTCGCCTGCCCGGCGCGCCGGGACGGCAGCGCCGCGAGCACCGCCCTCTTCCCCGCCGCGTCGAGCACGCTCCACGCCGCGATCTCGTCGATCGTGCGGAGACAGCCGTTGCAGTAACCGGAAACGACATCCATTTCGCACACGCTGATGCAGGGCGAGGCGACCTCGTCCGGCGGTGCAGTGCGACGGGCCGCGGCGGAATTCATATCGCGGGCATTGGGTCTTTGGCGGCCAATGCCCGTGCGACCCGCGACACCGGCAGGCGGCCGAGGGCATCCGAGATGAACTGTCCGGCGGCGCGGAGCTTCGTCATGTCCACGCCGGTCTCGATGCCCAGCCCATCCAGCATGTAGAGAACGTCCTCGCTCGCGAGATTGCCCGTGGCGCCCTTCGCATACGGGCATCCGCCGAGGCCGGCGACGGAGCAATCGAACGTCGCGATTCCCATTTCCATCGCCGCGTAGACGTTGGTCAGCGCCTGTCCATAGGTATCGTGGAAGTGCCCGGCGAGCTGCGCGACCGGCACGTGACCGGACACCACCGCCAGCAGCGCCTTCGTTTTCCCGGCCGTGCCGACGCCGATCGTGTCGCCGAGCGAGACTTCGTACGATCCCATCCGGTGGAGCGCCGCCGCGACTTCCGCGACTTTTGCCGGCGCGACTTCGCCTTCGTACGGACACCCCAGGACACACGAGATGTAGCCGCGAACGCGAATCCCGTGCGCCGCGGCGGCCGCAAAGATCGGCTGCGCGCGCTCGAGGCTTTCGGCGATAGAGCAATTGATGTTCTTCCGCGAGAACGTTTCCGACGCCGCGACGAACACCGCGACCTCGTCGGCCTTCGCCGCCAGCGCCGCCTCGAAGCCCCGCATGTTCGGCGTCAGCACGGGATAGCGGACCCCCTCCTCGCGCCGGATGCCGGCCATCACCGCGGCGGCGTCGGCCATTTGCGGCACCCACTTCGGCGACACGAACGCCGTCGCCTCGATCGCCGCGAACCCTGCGTCGGACAGGCGGTCGATCAGCGCGATCTTCACGGCGGTCGCCACGCTCGTCTTTTCGTTTTGCAGACCGTCGCGCGGCCCGACTTCGACCAGTCGTACGCTACGCGGCGGCGTCATTGCGTTTCCCATGCGATTCCGTTCGTCGTTCAGTAGCCGCGCTGCCGGTCGACGACGCCGACGGGAGCTTCACCCTTCTCGATCCTGCGAATCCCGTCCGCGACCTGCGCGACGGACTCGCGGATCAGCGTCACCGCCGAGACATGCGGTGTCACCGCAACCCGCGGATGATGCCAGAACGCATGGTCGACGGGCAGCGGCTCCGTTTCGAACACGTCGAGCGTCGCGCTCGCGAGATGGCCGGAATCGAGGAGCGCGATCAGGTCCGCGTCGACGACGAGGTCGCCGCGCGCGATATTGACGACGTGGGCACCTTGCGGGAGCTGCGAAAGCGCGCCTCGATCGAGGATTCCGGTCGTCGCTGGAGTGGAGGGCAGCGTGCAGACGAGCACCTTCGCCGCCGTGAGAAACGCCGGCAGTTCGTCGCTTCCCACGAAGCTCGTCACCTGCGAAACCGCCTTGCGCGTTCGGCTCCAGCTCGCGAGGGGAAATCCGAACGGCGCAAGCGCAGTTGCCATCGCCTGCCCCAGCACGCCAAAACCCAGGAGCCCGACGCCGAACTCGCGCTTCGCGAAGCGCGGCCGCGGCTGCCAGCGCGCGTCGTTGTTGCGCTGCGTACGCGTCCAACTCCCGGTAAGCGCGCAGAACGGCGAGCGTGACGTATTCCACCATCTGCTCGGCCATGCCGGCATCCGCGAGGCGGATCACCGGCACGTCGCTCGGCAACGTCGGCACGGCAAGTAGGGCATCGACACCGGCGCCGAGGTTGAAAATGGCCTTCGCGGGCCGCACGCGCGTGAAGAGCTCGGCGGGGGGGCGCCATACAAGCGCGTAGTCGGGGTCCGCCGGCGCAACGGGCCACACCGCGATCGAAGCCTCCGGCAACGCGGACGCGACCGCCGCGCGCCACGCTTCGACATCGCGGCCAGGCATTTGCAGCAGGACTTTCATGGGAACGAGAGATCGCTAGGCGCTGTCGATATCGACCAGAACCGCGTCTTCCTTCACCCGGTCGCCGGCGCGGTAGTTGACGGTCGCGACGACACCGTCCGCCGGCGCCGTGATCGTGTGCTCCATCTTCATCGCCTCGAGGATCATCAGCGGCACTCCGCGCGCGACTTTGTCGCCCGCCTTGACCATCACCGCGACGACCGTGCCCGACATTGGCGCGGTGAGATGGCCGCCGTTCGCCTCCACCTCGCCGGCGTGCGCGAAGGGGTCGACGAGGAGCAATTTGCGGTGCGCGCCGCGGCAAAACACGTGGCGTTCCTCACCCTGCGGAACGACGGTTGCGTGAAATTCGGCATTCGCCGTGGCGACGTCCAGACGATGTTCGTGCACCGTGACCGTTGCGGCGATCTCACCGGACGGCAACGTCACGCGCCAGGGTGCGCCGTGGCCGCGCACGGCGACCTCGTGCCGGGTCTCACCCTCCGCGAACACGAGCGCAAGCGCGTGCCGGTCGGTGTTGGGCCACCACGAATCGACGGCATGCCATGGCGAATGCGGATCCGTCGTCGTGCGCGCAGTCGCAGCGCGGGCCGCGGCTAGCAACCCGACCTCGGCCAGCGAAGCAGCAAGCAGCGCATCGTCCGGCAACGGAGACCGCGGCGGGAACAGCGCGGCGTGGTTGCGGGCAATGAGTCCCGTGTCGACGTTGCCCGACGCGAACGCTTCGTGCGCGACCACGCGCTGAAGAAAAGCCACATTGGTCGCGACGCCGACGATTTCGTACGCGGCGAGCGCCTCGGCGAGCCGACGCAATGCCGCTGCGCGGTCCTCGCCGTGGACAACGAGCTTGGCGATCATCGGGTCGTACCACGGCGAGATTTCGTCGCCGGCGCGCACGCCGGTGTCGACGCGCACGTCGGGATCGGTCGCCGGCGCGGCAAGATGGACAAGGCGGCCGATAGACGGCAGGAAGCCGCGGTCGGGATCCTCGGCGTAGATGCGCGCTTCGATCGCATGGCCGTCGATCGCAAGCTCCTCCTGCCGCTTCGGCAACGGCTCGCCCGCCGCGACGCGGAGCTGCCATTCGACGAGGTCGGCGCCCGTGATCATCTCGGTGACGGGATGCTCGACCTGCAGGCGCGTATTCATCTCCATGAAGTAGAACGCGCCGTCGCGCGCGAACGTGTCGGCGGCGATGAACTCGACCGTGCCGGCGCCGACGTAGCCGATGGCTTTGGCCGCCGCGACCGCGGCCTCGCCCATCGCGCGCCGATGCGCGGCCTGCATTCCGGGTGCCGGCGCTTCCTCCAGGACTTTCTGGTGCCGGCGCTGCACGGAGCAGTCGCGCTCGAACAGGTAGACCGCGTTGCCGTGCGTGTCCGCGAAGACCTGGATCTCGATGTGCCGCGGCGCGGTCA
>JBDTLY010000070.1:0-11322 GCA_039934535.1 Casimicrobiaceae bacterium
GCCGGGACAGCGGATCGATGTCGCCGACCTGCCGCCCGAAGTGCGCTCGGCGCCGGCATCGCGCACGGGGGCCGACGATGGCGAACCCGGATGGCGCATGGCGCTCGACCGCGAGCTCGCGCGCGCGCTCGCGCAGGGCGAAGCCGCGGTGGGGGATCGCCTCGAACGGGAATTCGAGAAGACGCTGATCCTGCGCGCGCTCGCGCATACGGGCGGGCACCGGATGGAAGCCGCGCAGCGCCTCGGCTGGGGACGCAACACGCTGACGCGCAAGATCCAGGAGCTCGGGCTCGAGGCGGAGCTCGGAAAGCGCGGACGCGGGACGGATTAGCCTGTCGCGATTTCCGCAATCACCGGCGCGTGATCGGAAGGTTTCTCGCCCTTGCGCGCGTTGCGGTCGATGCGGCACGACGTGCATTTCGCGGCGAGCTCGTGCGACAGCAGGATGTGGTCGATGCGCAGGCCGTGGTTCTTCGGGAACGCGAGCTGGCGGTAATCCCACCAGCTGAACGTCTTGTCCGGCTGCGGGAAGAGACGGAAGCTGTCCGCAAGTCCGAGCGCCTGCCAATCGCGAAACACCGCGCGCTCCGGTTCGGAGACCAGCACCTGCCCGCGCCACAGATCGGGATCGTGCACGTCGCGATCTTCGGGCGCGACGTTGAAATCGCCCGCGGCCGCGAGCGCCGGATGGCGCGCGGCTTCGTCGCGCAGCCATGCCGTTGCCGCCGCGCACCAGTCGAGCTTGTAGCGATACTTGTCGGAGTTGATCGACTGCCCGTTCGGCACGTAGAGGCAGACGACGCGGCGGCCGCCAATGGTTGCCGCAATCACGCGTTTTTGCGGGTCGTCGAAGTTGGGCAGCGCGGTGACGACGTCCGCGGGCTTGCCCGTTCCAGCGCGCAACAGCAGTGCGACGCCATTATAGGTACGCTGTCCGGAGAAGCACGCGGCGTAGCCGGCGGCCTCGATTTCCATGCGCGGAAACTTCGCGTCCTCGGTCTTCGTCTCCTGCAGGCAGACGATGTCGGGCGTCTCGGCCGCGAGCCACGCGAGCAGACGCGGCAGCCGCATGTTCAGCGAATTGACGTTCCAGGTGGCAAGCTTCAAGGGGGCCCAAACGTCAGCGCAACATGCTTGCGTGCCGCGGGCGAGGCACGATTCCCGACGCCGTCACCCGCCGTTCCGCCGATCTTCTACTGGCGGGGGTACGTGGCCGGTGCGTTGACGGCGCGCGGCTCGTTGGGGGATGCGGCAGCGGCAGCGGCAGCCGCGGCGGCAGCAGCGGTCGTATCCGGGGCCGGCGCCCGGCCCGGGACCGTGCGGCGGGGCGCCTGCGCCTTCGGGTATCCCGCCTCGTCGAGCGCGGCATTCCACTGGGTCTCGCTGTAGCCCTTGACGAACGTACGATCGCCGACCTGCAACACCGGCGCGCGAAGTTCGCCCGTCACCTTGTTCAGCTGTTCCGCGCCCTCGGGCGACTCGACATTGACCGTCGCGTACGGGACGCCGCGCTTGTTGAGCAGGGCCTCGCCCTGGGTGCAGACCACGCCGCAGGCGAACGAGTACAGCGTGACCGGAAAGCGCTCCTGCGCCTGCTGGGCCGCGATCGGGATCGCGTTGTCCTCGATCACGTTGCCGCGCATGCGCTTCGACTGGACGTCTTTGGCGTCCGAGGGCGGGCCGCGGTCGGAATAGACCACCCGGCCCTCCTTGTCCACGTACCGGTAAACGTTCTGGTTCTGGGCGACGGCACCCGTCGCGACGGCCGCGGCGGCCACTCCCAACGTCAGCGCAAAACGGATCGTCATGCTAGCCATGTCGGCTCCTATGCCGATGTCATCATCCCATTATGCCGCAGAAGCGCGTCGATTTGGGGAGGACGCCCACGAAAGGCAACAAACGACGCCAGCGCGGGCCGGCTGCCCCCCCGGGCAAGCACTTCGTCGCGAAACCGGGCGCCGGCGGTAGGCGACAGGACACCCGCCTCCTCGAACAGGCTGAATGCGTCCGCCGAGAGGACTTCGGCCCATTTGTAGCTATAGAAGCCCGCGGCATAGGCGCCGGCGAAAATGTGCCCGAATTGCTGCATGAACCGGTCGTAGGCCGGGCGGGGGGCGACCGCCACTTCCCGCCGAACGGCGTCCTGGACCTCCTGGGCGGTGCCGCCGGCGCGCGGGTCGAAGGAGGAATGGACCCGTATGTCGAACAGGCCGAACTCGAGCTGGCGGACCATGTCCATCCCGCTTTCGAAATTCTTCGCTGCGCGCATCTTGTCGAAAAGCTCGCGCGGCAGCGGCGCACCGGTGTCGACATGCGCGGTCATCGGCGCCACGACGTCCCATTCCCAGCAAAAATTTTCCATGAACTGGCTCGGCAGCTCGACCGCGTCCCATTCGACGCCCTGGATGCCGGAGACGCCCGCGACGTCGACCTCGGTCAGCAGCTGATGCAGGCCGTGGCCGAATTCATGGAACAGCGTGATGACTTCGTCGTGCGTGAACGTCGCCGGCCTGGCCGTGTCGCCCTCGCCGACGGGTGCCGAGAAATTGCACGTGAGGAATGCGACGGGATGCTGCGCGCCCGCGCCCCGGCGGTTGATCGCGTCGTCCATCCATGCGCCGCCCTGCTTGCCTGTCCGCGCATAGAGGTCGAGGTAGAACTGGCCAACGAGCGATCCGTCGCGGCGGACGACGTCGAAAAAACGCACGGTGGGATGCCACGTCGGCGCGTGTGCCGCGCGAATTTCAACGCCATACAGGGTTTCGACCAGGCGGAAGAGTCCGGCGATGACGCGATCTTCCGGGAAATAGGCACGGACGTCCTCGTCCGAGAAGGCGTAGCGCGATTCCTTGAGCTTCTCCGCCGCGTACGCGAGGTCCCAGGCGTCGAGCGGTGCGAGCCCGAGCTCGTCGCGGGCAAAGGCCTTGAGCTCCGCGTAGTCGCGCTCGGCATGCGGCTTCGCGCGCCGCGCAAGGTCGTTCAGGAAAGCGAGCACCTCGCGCGTATCCTTCGCCATTTTCGGCACCAGCGACAGTTCCGCAAAGTCCGCGAAGCCCAGCAGTTGCGCGGCGTCGCGGCGCAATGCGAGGATGCGCGCGATGACGGGCGTGTTGTCCCATTCCGGTTTCGCGCCGAGCTCCGACGCGCGCGTGGCGTAGGCGCGGTGCAGCTCGGCGCGGAGCGCGCGGTCGTTTGCGTAGGTCATCACCGGCCGGTAGCAGGGCATGCGCAGCGTCAGCATCCAGCCCGAGCGGCCCGCTTTGGCCGCGGCGGCGCGCGCGGCCACGACCACGTCCGCCGGAATCCCGGACAGCCGGGATTCGTCGTCGATGCAGAGCGCGAAGTCGTTGGTGGCGTCGAGCACGTTGTCGTCGAAGTGCGCGGAAAGGTCGGCGAGTTCTTCCTCGACTTCCTTCAGCTGCGCCTGTTGCGCAGCGGGGAGTTCGGCGCCGCCCAGGCGGAAGTCGCGCAGTTCGTTGTCGACGAGCCGGCGCCTTGCATCGTCGAGCTTCGCGAACGACGCCGACGCGGCGAGGGCCTTGTAGCGCGCGTAGAGCCGCTCGTCCTGCGCGAGGTCGGCATAGAACGCGGTGAGCTTGGGCAGGTTCGCGTGATAGGCCGCGCGCAGCGCCGGCGTGCTCACGACGGCGTTGAGATGACTGACCGCGCCCCAGGCGCGATCGATACGGTCGAGGACGTCATCGAGCGGCTCGACCACCGTGTCGAAGGTTGCCGCGCGCGTATCGGTCGCGACCGTTTCCAGCGTGGCGCGGGCGCTCGCGAGGAGATCGTCGACCGCCGGCGAAACGTCGTCCGGTCGGATCGCATCGAAGCGCGGGAGGCCGGAAAAGTCGAGCAGGGGGTTCGAGTTGCTGATTTGATTCATGTATCAAGACCCTGAAAATTCGCGCGGCGGCGGTTCAAGTTGCCGTCATCCCCGCGAAGGAGGGGATCCAGTGGCGTCCGACGAAAGCCCCTGGTTTCCCGCCTGCGAGGGAACGACAAGCTCCTTGCGTATTCGCAGCATCGCATCGAGCGCGGCGAGGTCGGCGGGGGTGCCGACATTCGCCCACGGGCCCGTGTAGAGTTCGCCGCTCACCCAGCGGCGGCGGATCCAGTCGTGCCACAGGGGAAGCATTTTGAGTCGCGCGAGGCGCGGGAGTTCCGCGAACAGCGCGGTATCGTGCAGGCCGATGTTGCCATAGACCAGCGGCTCGCCGCCTTCAAGATCGAGCAGGCCGTCGCGCAGCACGAAGTCGCCGCGCGGAAGCGTCTCCGTTCGCGGGACCATCACGAGATGCGCGCGGGGCGAAGCAGGATCGCGGGCCATCCTTTCGGCGCGGGGAACGAGCGTCGCGTAATCGAACGCCGACCACACGTCGCCGCTCACGATCAGCGTGGGACCGCGCGGCAGGAGCGCGAGCGCGGTCGCGATGCCGCCCGCAGCCTCGAGCGGTTCCGGCTCGATCGACCACGCAATGCGAACGCCGAAGGCCGCGCCATCGCCAAGCCGCGCGACCATTTGATCGGCCAGGTGCGCGGCATTGATGACGATGTCGGTGCATCCCGCGCGCGCAAGCGCCTCGATCTGCCAGACGACGAGCGGCTTGCCGCCCGCTTCGAGCAGCGGCTTCGGTGTCGTGTCGGAAAGCGGACGCATCCGCTCGCCGCGGCCCGCCGCCAGGATCATCGCGCCGAGCTTCATGTCGTCACCTCGCCGGCGGGCCTTCGAGCTCGTCGATCAGCGCGAGCAGCGGATGGAGCGCGCCGTAGCGCCCGCATGCGCCCCTCAGGTACGCCATCACCCGCGGCATGTCGTCCAGGAACGCGCGCTTGCCGTCGCGGTACGCGAGGCGCGCGAAGATGCCGAGCACCTTCAACTGCCGCTGCACGCCCATCCACTCGAAGTCGCGCCAGAAGGCGCCGAAGTCGTCGCCGACCGGAAGCCCCGCCTTGCGCGCGCGCTCCCAGTAGCGCACGGCCCAGTCGAGCTGCTGCTCTTCGTCCCACGCGATGTACGCGTCGCGCAGCAGCGAGACGAGATCGTAGGTGACCGGGCCAACGACCGCATCCTGGAAATCGAGGACGCCCGGATTGGGATCGGCGACCATGAGATTGCGCGCGTGGTAGTCGCGGTGGACATAGACGCGCGGCTGCGCGAGATTGTTGTCGAGGATCAGGCCGAACGCGCGCGCGACGGTCGCGGATTGCGCGGCGTCGAGTTGCCGGCCGAGATGCCTCGCGACGTACCAGTCGGGGAATAGATCGAGCTCCCGCTTGAGCAGCGCTTCGTCGTACGGCGGCAACTCGCCGTCGCGGGTCGCCGTCTGCCAGCGGATCAGCGCGTCCGTCGCGTCGGCATAGAGCTTCGGCGCCGATGCGGCGTCGAGGGCGGCGAGATAGGTGCGGTCGCCCAAGTCGGACAGCAGCAGGAACCCACGCGCGAGGTCGTCGGCCAGCACCGCGGGAGCATGGACATCCGCCGCGGCGAGGAGGCGCGCAACGCGCACGAAAGGCCGGCAATCCTCCTTCGGCGGCGGCGCGTCCATTGCGATGATCGTCGCGTGTCCACGCCACGGCGCCACGGGCGTTATACGAAAGTACCGGCGGAAGCTCGCGTCGGCGGAGGCCGGCGCAATCGCGAATTCGGAGGTGCCCATCGCGGTCTCCGCCCAGGCAGTGAGCGCGTCGAGGCGGGCATTGGTCGAGGCGGCGGCGGACGGCATCGGACGGGCGGGAGGAGGGTACCGCGGCACGCGCGATCGGCGGCCCGGAAAGACGACAGGCTAGAATGACGAATCTTAGCATTCGCATCGCTCCCCTCCTTCCTCCCGTGTCCGTGCGTGTGCCCCGCCAATTGCGTCTTCATGCGCTCGCGCTCGCGTTGGCTGCGCTTCCGCCTGCCGCATGGGCGGACGAGACCGAACCCGCGTCGCTGCCCGCTCCGGCGCTAAAGCCCGCGGGCGAACTCACGCCGCCGGCGCTGCGTCCCCCGCCGGGCACGGCGCCGGCGAAACCGGCCACGCCGCCGCCTGCCGGCACGACGGTGCGCATCCCGTTCGATCCCACGAGCGGCGCGATCTTCTTTCGCGCGAACGAAATCGAGGGCATCGGCAACAAGGAAGTGACGGCCACGGGCAAGGTCGAGTTGCGAACGCGCCGCGAGACGGTGCTCGCGGACTGGCTTCACTACGATTTTCCCGACGACGAGATCTGGGCGAAGGGCGATGTCACGTTGCGCCAGGGCATCGACTGGATCACCGGCCCCGAGACACGCTTCAAGCGCGGAACGGACACCGGGTATTTCAAGTCGGCCCGGTTCTACATCGGCGAGAACGGCGGGCGCGGCGCGGCGACCGAGATCCGCTTCACCGGCCCCGACAACTACGAGGCGTCGAACGCGAGCTACACGACCTGCGTTGCGCCGCGCGACGACTGGTACATCCGGATGAACGAGCTCGAGGTCGACAAGTTGCGCAACGTCGGCACCGGCCACGATGCCACGCTCGTCTTCCTCGGCGCGTCGGTCGCGTACCTGCCGTGGCTCGAATTTCCGCTGTCGGGCGAGCGCAAATCGGGATTCCTCACGCCGATTCTGGGGTCGTCGGGCACGCGCGGGTTCGACGCGGCCATGCCTTATTACCTGAACCTGGCGCCGAATTACGACGCGACGCTCGTCCCGCGCATCATGACGAAGCGCGGCTTCCAGCTCGGCGCACAGTTCCGCTATCTGCTGGAGGAAGGGTCAGGCGACGCGGAGTTCGCGATCCTTCCGCACGATCGGATCACCGGCACCGATCGGTACCTGATGTCGTGGAAGCACGTCCAGAGCTTCGAGTCGTACGTCAAAGGGCTCTCCGGATACGTGAACCTCAACAAGGTGTCAGACGACACGTATTTCTCCGACCTGTCCGACCGCGTCGCGTTCACGTCGCTGACGACACTTCCCCGCGAAGGCGGGCTCACGTACGTGAACGGCCCGTGGAGCCTGGTCGCGCGCGCGCAGGCGTTCCAGACGCTGCAGGATCCGACCGAGCCGCAGCCGCTCCCGTACAACCGCGTGCCGCAGATCCAGGCGACACTCGCCGATACCGACTACCTGGGACTCACTTGGGCTGGCGTCGGCGAATACGCATATTTCCGGCAGCCAACCTTGACGACGGGTCAGCGCATTTACGCCTGGCCGACGGTCGCGCTGTCGCGGCAGGGCGCCGCGTGGTACGTCACCGCCCGCACCGGCGTCCACGTGCGCGAGTACGACCTGAACGAGGTCCGCCCCGACATCGCGAGCCGGCAGAATTACGCGATTCCGATCACCTCGGTCGACGCCGGTCTCGTGTTCGAGCGCGACATCAAGGAGTTCGGCCTGACCGGCATCCAGACGCTCGAGCCGCGCGCGTTCTACGTCTACGTCCCGTACCGCGACCAGAGCGCCGCGCCGGTGTTCGACACGGCGATCGACGATTTCAGCTTCGGCCAGCTGTTCTCGGTCAACCGCTACCTCGGCAACGACCGCATCGGCGACGCCAACCAGCTGTCGCTGGCGCTGACTTCGCGCTGGCTCGACGGCGAGACCGGCGCCGAGCGCCTGCGGGTCTCGGTCGGCGAGCGTTTCTATTTCAACGACCAGCGCGTCGTGCTGAACGAAACGCCGCGCGCCGCGAACAATTCCGACTTCCTCGTGGGCATCGAGGGCCGGCTCTCGGACACGTGGGCGCTGCTCGGGCTGTGGCAATACAACTTCGAATCGTCGGAGACCGAGCGGTACAACGCGGGCGTCCGGTACACGCCCGCCCCTGGCAAGACGCTGAGCGTGAGCTACCGGTATTCGCGCCAGAACTTCGATCCGCTGGCGGGACCGATTGGCGACCAGTCGCAGCTCAACCAGTGGGATGTGGCCGGACAATGGCCGATCGACGAGAACTGGACCTTGCTCGGCCGCTGGAACTACTCGATCCTCGGCAGCAAGACGCTGGAGGCGGTCGCCGGCGTCGAGTACAATGCCGGGTGCTGGGTGCTCCGCCTGGTCGGTCAGCGGCTGACGACGACGACCCAGACGGCCACCAACTCGGTATACCTGCAGATCGAGCTCAACGGTCTCGCGCGCATCGGTACCAGTCCCCTGGATCTCCTGCGCCGCAGCGTCCCGGGCTACCTCAAGACGAACGATCCGGCGGTGTCGCCGCGCGACCGCAGCGGCGATTACTTCCCGGAATTTTAAGAGAATCGGAATGACGCTTTCCCGCTTCCTCTGCCGCGTCGCGGCGCTGTCGACCCTGGCCATCGCCGCGCTCGCGTCGGCGCAAGGGCCTACGCCCGCCCCCACGCAGCCGCGCGCACCCGCGGCGCGAACGACGCCGGCGACCGCGCCGCGGGCGTCCGACCGCACCGTCCTGCTCGACCGTGTCGTCGCCGTGGTCAACGACGAGGCGGTGACGCAGTTCGAGATCGACGAGCAGAAGAAGGGCGTCCTCGCGCAGATGAAGTCGCAAAACGTGACGCCGCCCGCGCCCGACGTGCTGGACAAGCAGCTTCTCGACCGCCTCATCACCGAGCGCGCCATCGTCCAGTTCGCGAAGGAAAACGGCGTGAAAGTCGACGACACGCAGGTCGAGCGCGCCATCCTGCGGATCGCCCAGGACAACAAGATGTCCATGGAGGAGTTCCGGCGCGCGCTGGCGAAAGAAGGCGTCGCCTACGACAAGTACCGCGAGGACATTCGCAAGGAGATGGTCATCCAGCGGCTGCGCGACCGCGAGGTGGACTCGCGCGTCACCGTGAGCGACTCCGAAGTGGAGGCGTTTCTCGCCTCGCAGAACACGCAGATGGGCGGGAGCGATGTCGAGTACCGGCTGTCGCACATCCTCGTCATCGTGCCCGAGAAGGCGTCGCCCGATCAAATCGACGCCAAGCGCCGCCGCGCCGAAGAAGCGTTGAAGCAGGTGCGCGACGGCGCGGACTTCGCGCAGGTCGCGGCGGGTTTCTCCGACGCGCCGGACGCGCTGCAGGGCGGTGCTCTCGGCTGGCGCCCCGCCGCGCGCCTGCCCACCGTGTTTGCGGAGTCGGTCAAGGTGATGAAGCCGGGCGACGTGTCGCTGGTCCTTCGTTCGGCGACGGGTTTCCACATCGTCAAGCTGCAGGAGTCGCGCAACAAGAACGCGCCGACGGTGGTCGAGCAGACGCGCGCGCGCCACATTCTCATCAAGGTGAACGAAATTGTCTCCGAGTCCGAGGCGAAGACGCGCATCGACCGGATCCACGACCGCCTCGACACCGGCGCGAAATTCGACGACCAGGCGAAGCTCAATTCCGAAGACGCCACGTCGGCGAAGGGCGGCGACCTCGGCTGGATCTCGCCGGGCGACACGGTGCCGGATTTCGAGGCCGCGATGGGCAAGCTCAAGGTCGGTGAGTACTCGCCGCCGGTGCGCACCCAGTTCGGCTGGCACATCATCCAGGTCAACGAGCGCCGCTCGCAGGACATCACGCTCGAGAGGAAACGCGACCAGGCCCGGATGGCGATACGCCAGCGCAAGTCCGACGAGGCTTTTCAGGACTGGCTGCGGCAGATGCGCGACCGCGCTTACGTCGAGATCAAGCCGCTCGAGCAGTAACGCCGCGGCGGCGCGGGACCGCTAGTCGGTCTGGTAGACGTACGCCGGCTGCGGAACGCGGCCTTCGTCCATCGTCACCTGGTCCGCGAGGTCGCGCGGCTCCTTGTCCCACCAGATCGCGCGCCCCTTCTTCTGGTCCGCCACGATGGCGGGCTTTTTCGCGAGCAGGTCGCGGATGAAGGTCGTGTGGTCGGAGACGTAGTGGCGTGAGGGCAGGAACATGGCGGCGGATGTTGGAAGCGTAGCGCTATCTTATCACTGCGCCGCCGCGGACCGTGCCGGCCGCCCGGCGACGATCTCGAAACGAAAGAGCCGGCACTCGATGTTGCCATTCCACAGCGGCGTGCGGCGCGAGGGCGAAAGGCCGATCAGCTTCGCAAGACGCATGTCGCCGGTGAGGATGTACGCCGTCCAGCCGGCGAAGCGTTGCTTGAGCGCGTCGCCGAGACGCGGATAGAGCGCGGCCAGCGCGTGCTCGTCATACAGCCGCACGCCATACGGCGGATTGGTGACCAGCACGCCTGCCGTCGCCGGCGCGGCGCGCGTCAACACGTCCGCCTGTTCGATCGCAAGCCACTCGGTTACGCCGGCTGACGCGGCGTTGCCACGGATGCGCTCCAGCGCCTGCGGATCGAGATCGCTCGCGACGATCGCCGGTGCGTCGGGCGCCTTTTTCATGCGGTCGCGCGCGCGCTGTCGGATCCGCTGCCACACGGGACCGTCGAACCACGCGAGCTTCTGGAAGCCGAACGTGCGCGTGAGGCCGGGCGCGCGGTCGGCGGCAAGCGCCGCGGCTTCAATCGCGATCGTTCCGCTGCCGCACATCGGATCGAGGAACGGCACGCCCGGCGTCCAGCCGGAAAGCGCGATCAAGCCGGCGGCAAGGTTCTCGCGCAGCGGCGCCGCGTCGGTGTCATGCCGCCAGCCGCGCTTGAACAGCGGCTCACCCGACGTGTCGAGGTAAATCGTCGCCTCGCGCTCGGTGAGGTAGGCGTGAACGCGCACGTCCGGGCGCTGCTTGTCGACCGAAGGCCGCTTGCCGGCGTCGTCGCGGAACCGGTCGCAGACCGCGTCCTTGACCTTGAGCGTGGCGAATTCGAGGCTCGGCAGGGTGGAGCCCGTCGCCGCGACGTCGACGCGCAACGTGCGCTCCACCTTGAAATGCTTTCCCCAGTCGATGCCGCGCGCCAGCTGGTAGAGCTCGTCCTCGTTGCGGCAGCGTCCGTGCGCGACCTGCCAGAGGACGCGACTCGCGATGCGCGATTCGAGGTTGACGTGGTAGGCCAGCTCCCGCGGCCCGGAGAACGCGACGCCGCCTTCCGCGGGTGCCACGAATTGCGCGTCCTGCGCGGTCAATTCCGCGGCGAGCGGCGCCTCGAGACCGCGCGGGCAAGGCGCGAAAAAGCGCTCGGTCACCGCAGCAGCCGGCGCCGCGTCAGCACCAGCGCGATGTAATACGCGACGATTCCATAGGCGAGCAGCACGACGATATGCAGCAGGATGCCCGAGGGGATCGTGCCCATCAGCAGCGGCCGCGCGAGGTCGATCGCGTGCTTCAACGGCAGGAAGGCCGCGACGCCCTGCAGCACCGGCGGCATCTGGTCCACGGGGAAGAAGACGCCGGAGAGCAGCAGCATCGGGGTCAGCACCAGCGTGAAGAAATACGTGAAGAAGTCGTAGTTCGGCGCCAGCGAATTCATCACGAGCC
>JBDTLY010000071.1:0-11080 GCA_039934535.1 Casimicrobiaceae bacterium
CGCCTCGTCGTCGGCGACGGCCTGGATCCCGATGATCGGACCGAAGCTTTCGTCGCGCATCAATGCCATCGAATGATCGACGTCGGCGAACACCGTCGGCTCGAACCAGTTGCCCTTGCGCTTGACGGTGGCGCCGCCGAGCAGCAGCCGGGCGCCCTTGCGCTTTGCGTCCGCGACCTGCTTCTTCAGCACCTCGAGCTGCGGCCGGCGCGTGATGGCGCCGATGTAGGTGGTCTCGTCCATCGGGTCGCCGAGCTTGAACCCGCGGACTTCGTCGACGAACGCCTTGACGAACGCATCGTGGATCGACTCGTGCACGTAGATGCGCTCGACGGAGCAGCACGACTGCCCCGTATTGTAAAACGCGCCGTCGGCCACCGCTGCCGCAGCCGCGGCGACATCGACGTCCTCGCAGACATAGATCGGATCCTTGCCGCCCAGCTCGAGCTGCACCTTGATCATCCGCTTTCCGGCAGCGGCGGCGATCTTCCCGCCAGTCGCGAGTGAACCGGTGAAGAACACGCCGTCGACGGGTTGCCGAAGCAGCGCCGCGCCGGTCGCGCCGTCGCCGATCACCGGCACGAACACATCGCGGGGCACGCCGGCCTCGTGCAGAAGTTCCGCGATGTGGATCCCGGTGAGCGTGGCGAATTCCGAGGGCTTGTACAGGACCGCGTTTCCGGCGAGCAGTGCCGGCACGAACACATTGCCGCCGACGAAATATGGATAGTTCCAGGCCGAGATGTTGGCGATGACGCCGAGCGGCTCGTGGCCGATGCGCTCCTCGAGCGTCTGGCCGGCGTCGGCGAAGACCTTCTCGTCGCGCAGCGTCGCCGCCGATTCGGCGAGGAAGAAGTCGATGCGGCCGAGCAGCCCCTTGATCTCGTTGCGCGACTGGCGGATCGGCTTGCCGACCTCGTGCGTGAGCGTGCGGGCCAGCGTTTCCTGCATCGCGACGATGCGCTCGCGAAACGCCGCGATGGCCGCGAGCCGCTTCTTCAGCGGGACCTTCGCCCACTTTGCCTGACCGGCGCGCGCAAGCTCGTACTTCCGGCGCACGGCCGTCGCGTTGTCGGCGGTGACCTCGGTGATGACGGTGCCGTCGGCGGGGTTGCTGATCTTCATCGAAGCTCCTACAGCGCGAACGCCGCCGCCTTGTGGCGAGCGGCGGTGGACAGAAAATCGTCCAGGATCGGCGTGTCGTCGAGGTACGAAGGATCGTCGGGTGCGTGGAATTCCGGATGCCACTGCACCGCGAACAGGTAGCCGGCGCCCGTGTAGCGGATCGCCTCCGCGACGTGGTCGGGCTCCGACCACGCTTCGACGACGAGGTCGCGGCCGAGTTCCTTGATCGCCTGATGGTGGATCGAATTGGTCTTCACCACGCTGGACCCGGGGTAGAGGTCCGCAAGTCGGGTGCCCGGCACGAAGGATGTCGCGTGGCAATTCTCCGCGTAGATTTCCCAGTTGCGATGGTTGAGTGCGCCCGGGACCTGCGTGCCGAGGTCCTGCCACAGGGTCCCGCCCTGCGCGACGTTGACGACCTGCGCGCCGCGGCAGATGCCGAGCACCGGCTTTTTCAGCGCCATGAAGGACCGCAGCAGAGCGATCTCGTAGTCGTCACGAATCCGGTCGCCGTTCCAGGCAGGCTGCAATGCTTTTTCGCCATAGGAGTCAGGGCAGACGTCGGAACCGCCCATCAGCACGAGGCCGTCGAGCTCCGCCGCATACGCATCGACCGTCGCCGTGCTGCCCGCGCGCTTCGTGCGGCCTTCGGGCGAGGGCACCATGAACGCGAGCACGTCCCGCTGCATCAGCCAGTGGGCGACGTTCTGCTCGATGTACTGCAGCGTCATCCCCTTGAAGATGGGGCGCGCCGGGTCGGCGTGGAAGAAGCAGGCGGAGATGCCGATCTTGAGCATGGAGGCGCCGTCGGTTCGGTTCGAATGCCGCTAGATCGCGCCGGCGAAGATCCGCTCGAAATCCTCGCGCGTGCATTTGCGAGGGTTCGTCTTGTGGCAGGTGTCGTTGATCGCGACGTCGACCAGCGCCGGGATGTCGGCCTTCGTCACCGGACGCGCGGCTTTCAGTGCGCCGAGCGTGGCCGGTATGCCGAGGTCCGCCTTCATTCGCGCGAGCCAGTCGATGAAGGCGCTCGCCGCCGCTTCCTCCGTCATGGCGGCGGTCCCACGCACGCCGGCGACGCGCGCGAGCTCGGCCATCTTCGCTGTCGCCGACGGCAGGTTGAAGCGCATCACGTGGTCGATCATGATCCCGTTGGCGAGGCCGTGGTGGAGGTCGGCGACGGTCGACAGCGCGTGCGCGCAGGAGTGGACGGCGCCGAGGTCCTTCTGGAACGCGATCGCGCCCATCATCGAGCTCATCAGCATGTCGCTGCGCGCCTGCAGGTTCTTCCCGTCACGCACCGCCAGCGGCAGCGCGCGGGCGGCGATCCGCACGCCTTCGAGTGCGATCCCGTCGCACAGTGGGTGATATTCCGGCGACAGGTACGATTCGACGTTGTGCGTCAGCGCGTCCATGCCGGTGGCGGCCGTGATGGCCGGCGGCAGGTCGAGCGTCAGCTCCGGGTCGGCGAACACGCATTTCGCGAGCAGCTTCGCCGAGAACACGATCTTCTTGATATGCGTCGTGTCGTCGGAAACGACGGCGGAGCGGCCGACCTCGGAGCCCGTGCCCGCCGTCGTGGGCAGCGCGACGAAATAGGGGAGCTCGCCGTCGATCGCGCGCACATGGGGATGGTCCCAGGCATAGTCGAGAATGTCGCCGGGATGCGTGGCGATCAGCGCGATGGCCTTGGCGACGTCGAGTGCCGCGCCGCCGCCGAGGCCGATCACCGCGTCAGCGCCGTGCGCCTTGTATGCCGCGGCGCCGCGGTCGACCTGGCTCTTGACCGGATTGCCCCAGATATCGGAGTGGACCGCGACGTCGAGGCCGGGCAGGTCGGCGAGGAAGGCCGCGAGCAGCGGCAGCGGCGCGATCCCGCGATCGGTGACGACGAGCGGCCGGCGGACGCCTTGCGCCTTCAGGTGGTCGGCCACAAGGTGGCGGGCGCCCGGACCGAAATGGATCGTCGTCGGAAAGCTGAAGCGATGGATCATGGCGCGAGCCGATCAGGAGAAGAGGGCTGTGGGCCGCAAGCGGCGGAGACCCGCAATTTTAGCGCAGTCGCGAAGCGTGGATGGCGTCACGCGAGAAATCGCACCATGTGGTTCTTGTCGTAGTACCGGTCCGCGACGCGAATGGCGCGCGGCTCGATGCCGAACGAACGGAACCCTTCGCTTTCGTAGAGCAAGCGGGCCGAGTCGTTCGAGTGCGTGACCGTCAGGACCAGCTGTTCCAGCCCGCCTTCCTGCCGCGCCGCCGCAATGAGATGCCGGACCAGCGCGCGGGCGATGCCGCGGCGGCCGAATTCGGGCGCCACGTACATGCCGAAGACGTTCGCCTTGTGCCGGTTCTTCTCCCGCGGCTCGCGTCCGAGCCCGACGGCGCCGGCCAGAATCCCCCCGACGAACGCGCCATAGATGACATCGAGGCTGTCGGGCGCGATCCGGGCTTCGACGACGGCCAGCGGCTTCGCCACTTCGGCGTCCGCGCTCGACGTGAACGCCTCGGGATTCTCCGCGAGTCCGCGCAGCCGCAACGCGCGATAGGCCATTGCGTCGGACGGCACAAGGCGTCGGATCTCGAGGTCGGCCTCCGATCCTTTCATGATGATCGTTGCATCGCGCAGTCGGCCTCATGCGTCGACTCGCGATCGCTCGCTCCCCCTTGGCGCTTCGCGCCTTGGGGCCCCGGCTCGCCGCTCGCGCCGCTAGATGATTTCGAAGTAACGCTTCATCTCCCAGTCGGTGACGGCGTCCTGCCACTGCCGCCATTCCCATTCGCGCGTGGCCGCGAAGTGGTCGACAAAGTCGTCGCCGAACCAGTCGCGCGCGACGACGGAGTCGCGGAAGATGTGCGTCGTCTCGATCAGCGTGCGCGGCGCGCGCGGAGTGTTCTCTGCTCCCTGGTTCGTCCCGTGGATCGGCTTGGCGGTGAGCTTCAGGTTGCGTTCGACGCCATTGAGTCCGGCGGCGATGCACGCGGCGGCGGCGAGATACGGGTTCATGTCGGCGCCGGGACAGCGCGTTTCGAGGCGCGTCGACTTGGGCGAGGCCGCGAGCACGCGGAAACTTGCGGTTCGGTTGTCCACGCCCCAGGTGGGCTTGACCGGCGCCCAGAAGCCGTCGACGAGGCGCTTGTAGCTGTTGATCGTCGGCCAGTACATCGGCGCCATTTCCATCAGCGCGGCGACCTGCCCGGCGAGGTAGCTCTCGAACAGCTTGCTCATCCCGTGCCGCCCCTTGGCGTCGTGGAACACATTTTTCTTGCCGTCGGAGAGCGACTGGTGGATGTGGCCGGAGCATCCGGGGAGCTGCGCATTCCACTTCGCCATGAAGCTCGGCATGATCCCGAAGCGGGCGCCGATTTCCTTGGCACCCGTCTTGAACAGGATTGCGCGGTCGGCCTGTTCCAGCGCCTCGGAAAATGCAATCGCCGCTTCGTACACGCCCGGGCCCGTCTCCGTGTGCAGCCCTTCGATGGGAACGTTGAACGCCGCCATTTCGTTCATGAGCGCCGCGAAGAAGTCGCGGTTCGCGTTCGCGCGGAGCAGCGAGTAGCCGAACATGCCCGGTGTCAGCGTCGTCGGGCCGACGCCTTTCTTGTCGGCCCACGATTGCGGCGTCTCGATGAAATTGAACCATTCGAATTCCATCCCGCACATCGGCATCAGGCCGAGCTTCTCGGCCCGTTTCAGCACGCGCTTCAGCACCTGGCGCGGGCAGATGCCGAGCGGGACCTCCTTGCCGTTTTTCTGCTGGACGAATTCGCCGAGGAAGAACGGCACGCCGTCGTCCCACGGCACGTGGCGCAACGTGCCGAGGTCGATCCGTGCGAGCGCGTCCGGGAAGCCCTTGTGCCAGCCGGTGAGCGACGTGTTGTCATAGGTGACGTCCATCATGTCCCAGCCGAACACCACGTCGCAAAAGCCGAAGCCCCCTTCCGCCGCCGAGTAGAACTTGTCCTTGTGGAGATATTTGCCGCGGAGGATGCCGTCGATGTCCGACACCGCGACCTTGACGCGGGTGCCCGGCGCGTTGCGAACGGCGGCTATGGCCTTGGCGGCCGGCGTGGACAGCGGCATCGAGTCCTCCTTGTGTCGCGTCGTCGGGCGCGAGTCATTGCGGGCATCGCGCGCGACGCCGGCCGCGCAAATGATAGCGCAAGAAGGGCGTCGCTCGCGGGCCGGGATGGCACAATCCATCCCTGTGAGCCCTCCCGCGACTGACCGGCCGTGACCCACGCGCGCGCGCTTGCCGCCGTGCACGCCGCCGTCGTGCTGTTCGGGTTCGCGGGACTGTTCGGCCGCTGGCTCGACTTGTCGCCCGTGGCCATCGTGCTCGGGCGAACAGCGATTGCCGCGATGGCGCTTGCGGTCGTGCGCTGGCAGGCCGGGCGGGAGCGCCCGCCGCTCGACCTGCGGCTCCTTGCCAACGGCGCCGTGCTGGCGCTGCATTGGGTGTCGTTTTTCGCGGCGGTCCAGGCGGCAGGCGTGGCGATCGGGCTTCTCGGCTTCGCGAGCTTTCCGCTGTTCGTGCTGATCCTCGAGCGCGCGCTGCTCGGCCGGCGCCGGCGCGGGCGCGAGGCGGTCACGGCGCTTTGCGTGTTGGCCGGAATTGCGTTGCTCGTGCCGGAACCCTCGCTCGCCAACAAAACGGTGCAGGGGCTTGCGTGGGGGCTCATTTCAGGCTTCACGTTTGCGCTGCTCGCGGTGCTGAACCGCCGGTATTCGGCGACACGCGGCGCGGTCGACATCGCGTTCTGGCAGAATTTCTTCGCGGCGCTGATCCTGCTGCCGTTCGCGGCCGGCGATTCCGCCGCACTGGGCAGCATCGGCGCGCGCGAAATTGCGCTGCTGCTGGTGCTGGGACTTTTTTGCACCGCGCTCGCCCACACGTTGTTCATCGCCGCGCTCTCCCGCCTGTCGGCGCACACGGCGTCGACGGTCGCGGCGCTGGAGCCCGTGTACGGCATCGCGCTTGCCGCATTGCTGCTGGGCGAAATCCCTGCACTGCGCGTACTGGCGGGCGGGGTGCTGATCGTCGGCGCGGCCCTGGCCGCGACGCGTCGCGGCATGGCAGTTGGCGAGCAGCAGGCGAATCGGTAGCATCGCGGCACCGCGGATGAAGGGACAGGTGGCATCGATGATTTTGGTCTTGATGGGCGTGAGCGGCTGTGGCAAGACGGTGGTCGGCGCGGCGCTCGCCGAGGCGCTCGGCTGGCCCTTCCTGGACGGCGACGACTTCCATCCTCCCGAGAACGTCGCCAAGATGGCGTCGGGCACCCCCCTGGTCGACGCCGACCGCTGGCCGTGGCTGGATCGGCTTTCGGGCGAAATGGGCGCGATCCTCGCGCGCGGCGGGAACGCCATCGTCGCGTGTTCCGCGCTGAAGCAGGCGTACCGGGATCGTCTCGCGGCGTGCGCCAACGGCGGGCATGACGTCCGCTTCGTGCATCTGAAGGGTGATGTGCAAACGATCTCTGCCCGCCTCGCCGCCCGCCACCATCGCTACATGCCGGCGACGCTTCTCGCGAGCCAGTTCACGACGCTGGAGGAGCCCGCCGGTGCGATCGTCATCGACATCGGCGGAACAGTCGAGGAAGAAGTCGCGAACATACGCGCCGAACTCGCGGCCGCCGGAGTCGCGCAATGAGCGACGAGCGCAAGTGGAAGCCGGCAACAAAGGCCGGGCACCTGGGGCGCGATTCCGCGCGCTTCATGGGCGCCGTCAACACGCCGGTGTTCCGTGCATCCACAATCCTTTTTCCGACGGCAGCTGCATACGACCGCTATGAACGCGGCGAATACGAGGGGATTTCGTACGGCCTCCATGGCCTGCCGACCGTCACCGACCTGCAGGATGCGGTCGCGCAAATCGAGGGTGCTCACCGCGCGTTTGCCGTTCCATCCGGGCTCACCGCGACGACACTTCCGTTTCTCGCGTTGCTGCGCGCGGGCGACCACACGCTCGTCCCGGACTCCGTGTATGGGCCAACGCGACGCTTTTGCAGCCGTCATCTGACGCGCCTCGGCATCGAGGTCAGCTACTACGATCCGCTCGCCGGTGCCGCCATCGAACACGAATTCCGGCCAAATACCAGGCTTGTGTTCACCGAGTCGCCGGGATCGCTGACGTTCGAAGTGCAGGACATTCCGGCCATCGCGGAAGTGGCGCACCGCCGCGGCGCGCTGGTTGCCATGGACAACTCGTGGGCGACGCCGTTCGGCTTTCGCAGTTTCGAGCATGGCGTCGACGTTACCGTCCACGCGGCGACGAAGTACATCGGCGGGCACTCGGATGTCCTGCTCGGGCTTATCCTGACCAACGAAGGCACGACGCCGCTGATGCATCGGCTATGGACGGACGTGGGCGTCACTGCGTCGAGCGACGACTGCTTCCTCGGCCTGCGCGGGTTGCGCACGCTGCCGCTTCGGCTCGCACGGCACCAGGCGAGCGCTCTCGTTATCGCCGAATGGCTGCGTGCGCGGCCCGAAGTTCGCGAGGTCATCTATCCGCCGCTGCCCGGATCGCGGGGCCACGATCTGTGGCGGCGCGATTTCCTTGCGGGTTCTGGACTCTTCACGGTGGTGCTCCAAGCGGTCGCCAAGACAGGCATCGACGCGATGCTGGACGGCATGCGGTTGTTCGCGATGGGCGTGAGCTGGGGCGGCTTCGAGAGCCTCATGATTCCGATCCATCCCGAACGCACGCGCACGGCAACGAAATGGGATGCCGGGGGGCCGTGCCTGCGACTTGCGATCGGGCTCGAGGATCCCGACGACCTCATCGCGGACCTTGCCGACGGCTTGGCGCGACTCGCGGGCTGACGCGGGCGTCAGGGTTCGTCGGTGCCGAGATAGACCGCCTGGACCCCCGCATTGGCGCGAATTTCGTCAGGCGTTCCTTCGGCGATGATGCGCCCGCGATCGAGGACGATCACGCGATCGGCGTGCCCGAACACAATGTCCATGTCGTGTTCGGTGAACAGCACGGCGATGTTTTCCTGCCGCGCCAGCGTGGACGCGAGATCCATGAGGCGCGCGCGCGAACGCGGCGACATTCCCGCCGTCGGCTCGTCCATCAGCAGCAGCCGAGGAGCGCCCGCGAGCGCCAGCGCCAGTTCGACGCGCTTGGCATCTCCATAGGCGAGCGTCGCGCATCCCTGGTCGGCGAATTTCGCCATGCGCACGCGCTCCAGCAGCGCGTCGGCCTCGGTGCGCAGCAGGTCGATGGCGCGGGAGGTCACGGCAGCTTGCCCGTTGCGGCGCGCGATCAATGCCATCTGCACGTTCTCGCGGACCGTCATCGAGGCGAACGTCGCGGCGACCTGGAATGTACGGCCTACCCCGCGACGGGCAATGTCGCGCGGCGGAAGGCGCTCGATGCGTTCGCCCAGCAGGGAGACCATGCCCGCATCCGGCACGAGCTGCCCGTTGACGAGGTTGAAGCACGTGGTCTTGCCGGCGCCGTTCGGTCCGATGAGCGCGACCCGCTCGCCTGCGTCGACGCGAAACGAGACGTCGACAACGGCGTCGACGCCGCCGAACGCCTTCGACAGATGGTCGACCGCAAGCACGGGTTTGGTCATGTTGCCCGCCGCGCAAGAACGCGCTTCACCGCGCCGCCGATGCCCATCGGGAACGCGATCACGATGAAGAGGATGGTTACGCCGAGCACGGCATGCCAGTACTGGGTGGCGCGTGCGAGCGTGTCGGAGAGCCACGTGAAGGCGGCGGCGCCGATGAGCGGCCCGGCGAGCGCGTTGAGCCCGCCCAGCAGCACCATGACGAGCGCATCGACCGAGCGCGGGATCGCGAGCGTCTCCGGCGAGATGCTGCCCTTGGAGAAGGCGAACAATCCTC
This sequence comes from Casimicrobiaceae bacterium, assembly GCA_039934535.1. Classification (GTDB taxonomy): domain Bacteria; phylum Pseudomonadota; class Gammaproteobacteria; order Burkholderiales; family Casimicrobiaceae; genus CAIWHR01. The sequence continues at coordinate 8,987 of JBDTLY010000071.1, forward strand.
CGGCGAGACCCGCGAACGCGCCGGCGGCGGCGAACGCCGTCCATTGCGTGCGGCGGACGTCTATGCCGAGCGCCTCGGCGCGCAAGGGAGAGTCGCGGCCTGCGCGCAGCGCATAGCCGAACGGCGAAATGGCGATCCACGCGATGGCGGCGAGCGCGGTGCCGCAAATGACAAGCGTGAACCAGTAGTACGCGTGCCGTCCCGCGAGCCAGGGCGCCGGCCAGACGCCGATCACGCCGTTCGAGCCGCCGGTGACGCTTTCCCATTGAAAGGCGATCGACCAGACGATCTGCGCGAACGCGAGCGTGAGCATCGCGAGATAAACGCCGGACAGCCGGACGCAGAACCAGCCGAAGACGAGCGCCCCTGCGAGCGCGGCGAGCGGCGCGATCAGCAGCGCGGCCTCCATCGACGCGCCATGCTTGACCGCGATCGCCGCGGCATACGCGCCGAGCCCGAAGTACGCGGCGTGGCCGAACGACGCCAAGCCGCCGGTCCCCATCATGAACTGCAGGCTTGCCGCGAACAGCGCGAAGACCAGGATGTCCGTCGCGAGGACCAGTGCGTATTCGTCGCCGGCGAGCGGCAGCAGGGCGGCGAGTGCCAGCGCGATGAGCGCACCGACAAGTGCTCGTCGTCCCGGCGGAACGACGAGTTCGCGGAACTCGGCGAGCGGCGTGGTCGGCGGCGCCGCGGGCGCGGTGCCCAGGAGACCATACGGCTTGACCGCGAGCACCACCGCCATCACCACGAATTCGGCGACGAGCGTGAGTTTCGGGAACGCGACCGCAACGCCGGCGATGTCGATCGTGCCGAGCGCGATGCACAGCGCGCGTGTCAATCCAATGATGAGCGCCGCGACGAATGCGCCCGGAATCGAGCCCAGCCCGCCGACGACGGTCACGACGAACGCCTCGGCGATCACCGACAGGTCCATGCCGAGATTCGCGGGCTCCACCGGCAGGCGCAGCGCGCCCGCCAGTCCCGCGAGGAACGCGCCCAACGCAAACACCGCGGTAAAGAGCCGCGCTTCGTCGATGCCGAGCGCGCCGGTGAGCGTCCGGTTCTCGGTCGCCGCGCGGATGAGCACGCCGAAACGCGTCCGTGTCATGAGCGCCCAGAGCACGACGAGCACGAGCGGGGCGAGCGCCACGAGCAGGAGATCGTAGGTCGGCACCGCGCGGCCGAAGAGGTCGACGGCGCCCGTGAATCCCGCGGCGCGCGGGCCGAGGAGATCTTCGGGGCCCCATATCGCGAGCACCGCGTCGCGCGCGATCAGCACGATTCCGAATGTTGCGGCGAGCTGCAACAGCTCCGGCGCGCCGTAGATTCGCTTGAGCAGGAAGCGCTCGATCAGCGCGCCGATTGCCGCAACGGCCAACGCTGCAAGCGCGACCGCGCCCCAGTATCCGAGCACGCCGCGGCCGAAGATATCGACCAGCGTCCACGCGAGGTACGCGCCCAGCATGTAGAGCGAGCCGTGCGCAAAATTGACGACGCGCGTGACGCCGAAGATCAGCGTCAGGCCGACGGCTACGAGGAACAGCGACGAGGCCCCGGCGAGGCCGTTCAGCAGTTGCGCAAAGAGAGAGGCGAGGGACACGCGGGCGGGAAGGCGAGCCGGTACTTACTGCGCCGGCCGCAGCCGCTTCACCTCATCGTCCGAGGGTAGATAATTCTTCCCGTCCGCATAGCGCCAGTCGACCATGACGCCCTTGCCGTCCTTCACCGCGGTGCGCCCGACGAAGGCGCCCATCGTCGACTGGTGATCGAGCGCGCGGAATGAAATCGGCCCGAACGGCGACTCGAAGGTGAGGCCGTTCATGGCGGCAAGCAATTTCGTCGTGTCGGTCGAACCCGCCTTGGCGATGGCCGCCGCGGCCGCCTTGACCGTGCTGTACCCGACGACCGAGCCGAGCCGCGGATAGTCCTTGTATTTCGCCTGGTAGGCGTCGCGGAAGCGCTTGTGCGCAACGGTGTCGATCGCATACCACGGGTAACCGGTCACCCACCAGCCGACCGGCGCCTCCTCCTTCAGCGGATCGAGGTATTCGGGCTCGCCGCCCAGCAGGTTGAATACCGGACGATCCTTGA
>JBDTLY010000072.1:0-10952 GCA_039934535.1 Casimicrobiaceae bacterium
CCTCGTGGAGCACCAAGCTGATCCACGGCGGCCTGCGCTACCTCGAGCACTACGAATTCCGGCTGGTGAGCGAGTCTCTGGCCGAACGCGAAGTCTTGCTTCGGCTCGCGCCGCACCTCGTCGATCCGCTTGCGTTCGTGCTGCCGCACGAGCCGCACTTGCGCCCGGCGTGGATGATCCGCGCGGGCCTTTTCCTGTACGACCGGCTGGGCGGGCGAATGACGCTGCCGAAGTCGTTCGGAGTAGACCTGGCCGACAGCCGCTGGGGCGCCGGGCTGCAGCCGCGCTTTCGCAAGGGGTTCGTCTACGCCGACGCACGGGTCGACGACGCGCGGCTCGTCCTCGTCAATGCGCTGTCGGCGCAGGCGAAGGGTGCACGGATCCGCGTGCGCACGCGGCTCGTGTCGGCGAGGCGCGACGGCGATCTCTGGCGCGCGCGGCTGGAGACAAGTTCGGGTACGACCGAGGAAATCACCGCCCGTGCGATCGTCAACGCTGGCGGGCCGTGGGTGAAGGACGTGCTCGACAGCGTGAGCACGGAACCGTCCACCGCCAACGTGCGGCACGTGAAAGGCAGCCACATCGTCGTGCCGCGCGTGCATCCGGAAGCGCATGCGTACATCCTGCAGAATGCCGACAACCGGATCGTGTTCGTCATTCCGTTCCAGGAGCGGTACTCGCTGATCGGCACGACGGATGTCGCCGTCGACGATTATGCGGATCCGGCGATTTCCGGCGCCGAGGTCGACTACCTGCTGGCGCTGGCCAACGGCTATATCGCCACGCCGCTTTCGAAGGCGGACATCGTGTGGACGTACAGCGGCGTGCGCCCGCTCTACGACGACGGCTCGAGCGACCCTTCGGCGGTGACCCGCGATTACGTGCTGAAGGTCGATGCCGGCGACGACGGCGACGCGCCGCCGGTGCTGTCGATCTTCGGCGGCAAGATCACGACCTACCGCAAACTCGCCGAAAGCGTCCTGGGGGAACTGAAGACGTGCTTTCCGTCGATGACGCCGCCATGGACAAGCGCCGAAATCCTTCCTGGCGGCGACCTGCCTCCCGGCGGCATCGCGGCGTGGATGGAGGAGATGGCGCGCCGCTACCCGCGTCTGCCCTCCGAAATCGTGCGCGGTGTCGCGCGGCGGCACGGTTCGCGAGCGCCGGGGGTTCTCGGCGACGCGAAATCCGCCGCGGATCTTGGCGAGGACTTCGGCAACGGCCTCACCGCGCGCGAAGTGACGCATCTGGTCCGGGAAGAATGGGCGCGCACCGCGGACGACGTGCTGTGGCGGCGCACGAAATGCGGACTCGGGATGCCGGAGGCGGCGCGCGCGCGCGTCGCTGCGTTTGTCGCCGCGGCCGCGGAGGGGGTTGCGTGAGCGCCACCTCGATGCGCCCGCTCTCGACCATGCCGCGGAAAACGCGCCTCGCGCTCCGCGGCGTGCTCACCGACATCGACGACACGCTGACGACCCATGGGCGCCTGCCGGCGGCCGCCTACGCCGCGCTGGAGCGGCTGTCCGCGGCAGGCAAGCGCGTGATCACGATCACCGGGCGCCCCGCGGGATGGTGTGATCACATTGCGCGAATGTGGCCGGTGGATGCCGTCGTCGGCGAGAACGGCGCGTTCTACATGCGCTACGACCGGAATGCGCACAAGCTGGAGAAGCGCTTTTTCGACGATGAAGCCACGCGGCAGTCGAACCGCGCGCGCCTCGCGGCGATCGGCGACGCCATCCTGCGTGAGGTGCCCGGCACCGCCCTCGCCTCCGACCAGCGTTATCGGGAAGCGGACCTGGCCATCGATTTTCGCGAGGATGTGCCGGCGCTGCCGCGCGCGGACATCGACCGCATCGTCGCACTGATGAAGGCGGAAGGCATGACGGCGAAGGTGAGCTCGATCCACGTCAACGGATGGTTCGGCGTTTACGATAAATTGTCGATGACAAGGCGGCTCTTTGCCGACGCGTTCGACATCGACCTCGATACGGAGCGCGAGCGCTTCGTCTTCGTCGGCGATTCGCCCAACGACGCGCCGATGTTCGCGTATTTTCCGAATTCCGTTGGCGTCGCGAATGTGCGCGCGTTCGCCGACCGCATTCCGACGCTTCCGGCCTACGTCACCGAGCGCTCCGGCGGCGAGGGCTTCGCGGAGCTCGCGAACGCGCTGCTCGACACCTGACCTCCGATCCGAAACCCGGCTATGCCGGCGCGTGCCAGCCGGCGTCCGCCCACAATTCGCCGCTCACCGCCGAGTTGGCGAGCATGAAGCAGATCGCATCGGCGATTTCCTCGGGTCGGATCAGCCGGCTCAATTGCGTGAACGGCAGGATGTGCTTGTTGATGTACTCGTCGCCCATCGCGCGCACCATCGGCGTGTCGGTGAAGCCCGGGTGGATCAGCCCGCAGCGCACGCCGTAATAAACCGCTTCCTTCATGATGGTCGCGGCCGCGCCTTCGAGCCCTGCCTTGGTGCTGGCATAGGAAATCTGGCCGCGGTTGCCCTGCGAGGACACCGAGCCGATGAACACGATCGCGCCCTGCATTCCTTCGGCGGGCTCCCAGCGCTTGAGCCCGCAGGCCGCGCGATTTTCGGCGATGCGACCGATCATCTCGAGCGCCCAGTAGACGGGCGCGACGAGATTCACGTCGATGACCTGCTTGAACCGCTCCACCGGATAGATGCGCGCCTTGCCGGTCACCTTGTCGATGCGCACCGCAAGGTCGTCGCGCGTGATGCCCGCGGCCGGCACGCACATGGTGACGGTGTCGAACTGGCTGCTGATGGAATCGAACACCGACGCGCGAAATGCTTCGTCGGTCGTGTCGCCCTTGTAGGCAAACGCGACCTTGCGTCCGGCCTCCGCGTTGACCTCGGCGGCGACGCTCTCGATGGTCTCGCCCATGTCGACGAGCGCCATCGCGCGCACGTTGCGGCGCGCCAATTCGGCCGCGACGGCACGCCCGATGCCGCTGGCCGCTCCCGTGATGACTGCAACCTTGCCTGCGATTTCCATGGAGGTCCTTAACTATTGCTGCACTGCAACATCCTAACCTCTTTGTCAACCGTTGTCACGGGAAAACCGCCCGGGCGGCGCCGCGCTCCGGGCCTCCGCTCGGCGCCGATGAAGGCGACGAAGGCCGCTGTCATGCCCTTCGGCGCGAACAACCGGGCCCAGTGCCCGATCGGACGAGCATCGTTCCTCCAAGGTGTGATGGATCACTTGCAATTATTTCGGAGCGCTGTGCGCCCCGCGTAGCGCGCCTTCGGGCCCAAGGCTTCCTCGATGCGCAGCACTTCGTTCCACTTGGCCATCCGCTCGCCACGCGCGAACGATCCGACCTTGAGCTGCCCCGCGTTCCAGCCGACGGCGAGATGCGCGATCGAGACATCCTCCGTTTCGCCGGAGCGCGCGGAGACGATGGTCGCGAACCCCGCACTCTTGCCGGCGTCGAGCGCGGCACGCGCTTCCGTCAATGTTCCCGCCTGGTTCGGCTTGATCAGAACGGCGTTGCACGCGCGGTCCGCGGCGGCTGCGGTCACGCGCGCGGCATTGGTGGTCAGGTAGTCGTCGCCGATGATCTGCACGCGCGCACCGGCCGCACGCGCAAACGTGATCCATCCTTCGCGGTCGTCCTCGGCGAGCGGATCCTCGATCGACGCAATCGGGTAGCGATCAAGCCAGCCGAGCAATACCTCGATCATCCCGTCGCGGTCGAGTGTGCGCGCATCGCGCGCAAGCACGTAGCGGCCGTCGCGGCCGAATTCGGACGCGGCGATATCGAGCGAAATCGCGACGTCGGCGCCCGGCGCGTAGCCCGCGCGCTCGATCGCGCGCACGAGCATGGTCAACGCATCGTCGTTCGAATCGAATGCGGGCCAAAAACCGCCCTCGTCGGCGACGCCGGCGAGCTTCCCGGCGTGCGCCATCAGCTGCCCGGCGGCGCGATAGACGTCGGCGACGACCGCGAGCGCTGCCGCGAACGACGTCGCCGCCACCGGCATCACCATCAGGTCCTGGATATCGATGCGCCGGCCGGCGTGCGCGCCGCCGCCGAAGATCTGGATTTCCGGCAGTGGCAGCGAGACTTCGCCGCCCCCCGCGAGGTGGCGCCACAGCGGCACGTCGAGAGAGGCGGCCGCCGCATGCGCGACCGCGAGCGACACCGCGACGGCGGCGTTGCCGCCCAAGTGCGACTTGTCCGGCGTGGCGTCCAGCGCGATCAGCGCGTGATCGACCGCGGGCTGGTCCATCGCGTCGAGGCCTTTGATCGCCGCCGCGATTGGACGCGCGACGTTGGCAATCGCACGCGTGACGTCGAATCCGCCCTGCGCTTGCCCGCCGTCCCGCAGGTCGATCGCCTCCCGCGAGCCGCGCGACGCGCCTGCCGGGGCGATCGCGCGTCCCACCGCGCCGTCCGCGAGCGCGACCTCGGCCTCGACCGTCGGCCGGCCGCGCGAATCCCACACGCGGCGGGCGTGGACATGGGCGATCGCCGTTTTCATGGGCGCGCGACCCAGCGTTCCGCGATGGCCCGCGGATCGTTCATCGGTGTCGCCACGAGCGAGCGCGCAAACGCGCGGACATCGTCCTTGACGGCGTCGTCGGTCAAATACTCGACCGGGGATTTGCCGTCGATGCGGGCGAGCATCAGCGCCGGCAGCAGGGCCGCGATCCGCGCGGAGAGTGCGTCACGCGGCTCCCACCGGAGGTGCGCGAAATAGGCGTCGACCAGCGCAACGAACGCGCCGGCGTACCGCGCGCGCCACAACGGCCGCCACGCCCCCTTCAGCAGAAGATGGTTGAGGACGAACGCGACGTCGAACGCCGGGTCGCCGTACCACGCGCATTCGGCATCGAGGATCACTGGGCCCGCGGGACCGGCGAGCAGGTTCTTCGGGCTGAAGTCGCCGTGGACCAGCGCGCGCCGTGTCGTGCGGGTCGTCTCGACCAGCGCCACAAGCTGCTGGGCAAGGTCCGGATGGGCAACCGCGGTCGCGACAAGGTAGGGCTCGAGGCGGATCGCGAAGAAGATGTCGTCGGTGGGGAACCTCCCGGCAATCTCCGGACGGTCGGCGGTGGCCGCGTGGATCTTACCGAGGACGTCGCCGACAGCGGCGGCGACCCCGAGGTCGATCGTTCCGTCGCGAAGCTGCGCCTTCCAAAGCGGGTAGTCGTCGGGCGCGAGGTAGGCCATCGCAAACGCGCCGGATTCCCGGTCCTCGCCGAGGATTTCGGGGACCGCCGACGGAACAATGGCGCCCGCGACGCGCATCCATTCGACCTCGTAGCGGCTGCGTCCGACCGGCGCACGCCAGTCCGCGGCGACCTTCAATTTGGGGAGCGCGCGTTTGACGCAAATGACGCGAGACGGCAGCGCGACTCGGTAAATGTCCGACGACACGCCGCCCGTCAGCGGCGTCAGCGCGATTTGTTGGTTGGCGCTCACTATCGCCATCTTGACCAACGCGCCTAGAAGTATGGAGTTGACCGATTCTGGGTCCTCCTGCCGATTCTTGATGGTTCCCCCGGTCATGGAAGCGAAACGTGAACACGGTATGATATTTGCATGGTAAAGCTGTCCTGAGATGGTAAATGCGACAGCTAAGGCCTTGAGGTCATTGAACTGCGACCAAAAAGACCGGACGGCGGCAGGACAGGGAGGACCACGATGATCCGTTACGGCTTCAACATCAAGACGCGCACGGGACAGCGGGTGGAGAACATTTCCATCATGGCCGGCACCCAGCGGGACGCCGAGCGACGCCTGCGCCAGATGTACCACCACTGCGAAATCCTCGAATGCAACGCGCAGACGGTGCCGCGCCGCGTCGACACGCTCGACGTCGAGGGCGTCATCGGTCTCATCAGCAACAGCGACCCCGTAACGATCATGCGTGCGGCCAACGACGGTCCGGCGGCCATCGTCCGGCTACGCCAAAAAACCGCCACTCACTAGTTCGTCGGCCAGCGCCTGGTAGTCGCGTGCGCCGCGGCTGTCCGGCGCATGCCGGAACACGTCGAGCTCGACCGCGGGACTCTCGGCAAGCTTGACGCTCTCGCGGATTCGCGTGACGCAGATCTCCCCGGCCCGCAGCAATCCCGCGAGCCGCCCCACCACCTCCCCGCTCATCTTCCGCCGGATGTCGTAACGCGTCAGCACGTAGCGTCGCGGCAACCGGCGCTTGAACACGGGCTCGAGCGCATTGAGGGCGCGCTCCACCTCGCAGGCGCCGCGCAGCGAAAGATAGTCACAGGAGACGGGCACCAGCAGCAGGTCGCAGGCGAAGACCGCGTTCAACGACAGCACGTTGAGGAGCGGGCTGCAGTCGATGACCACGGGTCCCGGAACGAGGCCAGGCTCGCGGAGTCCGTAACGCAGTCGTGTGACGACGTTGACGCCCTTACCGAGGATGGAATCGAGCTTGGAGAGCTCGAGATGTGCCGGACACAGGACGACGCCGCTTTTGGTGATCTGCGCAATGTCGGAGAGCGGCCGGTGCCGCACGAAAAAACTGTAGACCGAATCGTCGGCGAGTTTCGGATGGGCGCCGAAGACGTGCGACAGGTGCGCCTGCGGGTCGAGATCGATGCCGAGCGGCCGCTGCCCCCGGCGCGCGATCGCCGCGAGGAGGTTGAGGGCCGTTGTCGTCTTGCCGACGCCGCCCTTCTGATTGAAGACCGCAATGACTGTCATTGGATGAGGGTAGCAACCGCCGCCGGATTATACGGCGCAGGTGTGCGGGGCCGGCGGCGTCAGATCACGCGCCGGCGCACCTGCGTGACGACAACCTCGGCCGCGATCACAACGGCGAAGATCGCCAGCAGGACCATCGCGACACGGTTCCACTGGAACAGGTTCAGCGCGGAGTCGAGGACCATCCCGATGCCGCCGGCGCCCACGAGGCCCAGCACGGCCGACTCGCGCACGTTGATGTCCCAGCGGAACAGCGCGATCGACCAGAACGCCGGCCGGACCTGCGGCCAGTAGCCGAACGAGAGGCGCGACATCCACGGCGCGCCGGCCGCGGTGAGGGCTTCGATCGGGCCGCGCTGCGCTTCGTCCAGCGCCTCGCCGAATAGCTTGCCGACGAAGCCGATCGAGCGGAACGCGATCGCCAGCGTCCCCGCGAGCGCGCCCGGGCCGAAGATGCCGACGAAGAGCAGCGCCCAGACGAGCGAATTCACGCTCCGCGAGCTCACGAGGATCAGTCGCGCGAACAGGTTGATCGGCACCGACGGCACGACGCTGTGCGCGGCAAGGATGCCCACGGGCAACGCAAGGATCAGCGATAGCAGCGTGCCGAGTGTCGCGATGTGGATCGTTTCCATCAGCGCCGCGTGGATGGCGTCCGGATAGTGCGTGAAATCGATCGGCCACATCCGGGTCACGAGGTCGACGACCTGTTCCGGCGCGTCGGCCAGAAACTCCGGGATCACCTCGACTGTCTGCGCCGCCATCACGATCGCGGCGACGACGGCGAGATACACGGCGAACCGCGTCAGCCGCTGCGCGCGCGTGAAGCGGCGCCATATTCGCTCGTGCGCGACCGCATCCGCCATCAGTCATCCTCGGTGTGGCGCACGTGGCGCATGGCGTCCCCGCGACGGAAGAGGTCCGCGAACGTCGCGTTCTCGATGAAGATCGCGCGGACCGCCGTCGCGAACACCTCGCCCACCATGATCAGCGCGATGATCGAGATCAGGATCGCGCAGACGTAGTCGTAGTCGAACCGCTGGAACGCGGCGAACAATGTGCCGCCGATCCCGCCGGCGCCGACGATGCCGACCATCGTCGAATTGCGCAGATTGCTGTCGAGCTGGTAGGTCGCGAATCCGATGAACCGCGAGAACACCTGCGGCAGCACGCCGTACGCGAGCACGGAAACGAAAGTCGCCCCCGTTGCCCGGATCGCCTCGACCTGCTTGTCCGAAATCTCCTCGATGGCCTCGGTGAAGAGCTTGCCGATGAAGCCGATCGACGCGACGGTCAGCGCGAGGATGCCGGCGAGCGCGCCGAACCCGACCGCCTTCACGAAGATGATCGCGACGATCACCGGATGCAGCGAGCGCGCGGTGACAATCACGAAGCGCGCCGGCCAGCTGACCCATGCGGGCATCAGGTTGCGGGACGCGGCGAGGCCGAGCGGCAGCGCGAGCGCGATGCCGAGCGTGGAGGCGAGGACCGCGATCTCGAGGCTCTCGGTCAGGCCCTTGATCAGCAGGTCGGAGCGCGTGAAGTTCGGCGGGAACAGGCGCGAGAAGAAGTGCGCGGCGTTGCCGAGTCCCGCTTGCACGCGCTCCCATGACACTTCGAGCTGCGCGCACGCGTAAATGACATAAATGACGAGCAGGACGGCGCCAACGCGCGGCCACGGGCTGCGGCGGAATGGATCGTCGGGAAGCGCCGGCGCGGTGGTCATGGCAAACGAAGCCCGCCGCGCGGGCTCAATGCAGCCAGTCCTCGCCGCCGTAGATCGTCTTCAGCATCGCGTCGTCGAGCTCCCCGGGCGGCCCGTCGAACACGATGCGTCCTCCGGCCATCCCGAGCACGCGGTCGGCGAAGCGCTTCGCGAGCAGGACGTCGTGCATGTTGACGAGCACCGGGATCCCGCGTGTGCGCGCGATGCCGGCCATCAATTCCATGATCTCGACCGACGTCTTGGGATCGAGTGAGGACGTGGGCTCGTCGGCGAGCAGCAGGCGCGGCTGCTGCATCACGGCGCGCGCGATCGCCACGCGCTGGCGTTGGCCGCCGGACAGCGCGTCAGCGCGCTGATTGGCGAATCCCGAAAGGCCGACGAGATCGAGAAGCTCGTATGCGCGGCGGATGTCCTCGGGCGGAAACTTTCGCCGCCAGGCGCGCCACGGCGACACGTAACCCAGCCGGCCGCAGAGCAGGTTCTCCATCACCGTCAATCGCTCCACCAGGTTGTACTCCTGGAAGACCATGCCGATGTGGCGCCGCGCGTTTCGCAGCGCCTTGCCGGACAGCCGCGCCATGTCCGTGCCGTCGAACAGGATTTCGCCTTGCGTCGGCTCGACCAGGCGGTTGATGCAGCGGATCAGCGTCGACTTGCCGGTGCCCGAGGCGCCGATGATCGCGGTGATGCCCTGCGCGGGAATCCCGACGCTGATGTCGGCGAGCACCGGGGTGCCGGCGACGTAGGATTTCGACAGGTGTCTGAGTTCGAGCATCGAAATCGAAAACGGGGCGCCTCCGGCAGAATGAGGCGCCCCGCTTCCATGGATTGCGCGCTACTTCTTCTTCGCCGCGGCTTCTGCGGCTTCGCGCGCCGTTTCCTTGTCGTAGGACGCCTTGTCGAATCCGCCGCCCGACCCTTTCGCGACCGCGCGCACGACTTCCCACGTCGTTTTGTAGTTGATCGGGAAGAAGCGGTCGGCGCCATCGAACGCCTTCACCATTTCCGGCGGGAAGCGATAGTCGTAGAAGCAGCTCAGCATCTTGTCGACGAGCTTCGGGTCGAGGTCGTGCGCGTACGCGAACGACGATGTCGGGAACTTCTGGCTGCGGTAGATGATCCGGAAGTCCGCTTCCTTCACCTGACCGCGCTCGGCCATCCGGTGAAAGACGTCGGAGGCCACCGCGGCGGCGTCGTAGTCGCCGGAGTTGACCCCCATCACCGACTGGTCGTGCTTGCCGGAGAAAATGATCTTGTAGTCCTTTTCAGGGGCAAGGCCCTGCGCCGGGAACAGCGACATCGGCGCAAGGTGCCCCGAGTTCGACGACGGCGACGTGTGCGCGACTTTCTTGCCCTTCAAGTCCGCGAGCTTCTGGTAGGGCGAATTCGCCTTCACGATCACGATAAGGTTGTAGCCCTGGAAATCCTTCGCGGTCCCCTTGACGGCGAACGGCACGGCGCCGGCGAGGTTCACCGCGAACGCCGTGGGACCGGTCGAGAAGCCGCCGACATGCAGCCGGCCCGAGCGCATCGCCTCGATCTCCGCGGCATTCGACTGCACCTGGTAGAAGACGACCTTCTTGTCGAGGCACTTCGCGAGATGCGTCGTCAACGGCTTGAAGATATTCTCGTAGACCGCCGGGTCCTCGACGGGGGTGTAGGTGAACACGATCGTCGACGGGTTTTTCCATTTCTTCGGATCCGATGGCGCGTCGGCGGTCATGTCGCCGTTCGCGTCGCAGTACATCGTGTCGAGCTCGCCGCGATTCTTGCAGGCATCGGCGGCGAGGGCGGGCAACGCAACGATTGCGGCGGCGGCCGCGAGCGCGGCGGTCACGAGCCAGCGGAAGAGGGGCATGGCGGATTCTCCTTGGATTGAAAGGGCGCTTCTGGGAGCGCCGCAGGGACCCGGTATCTTACAACAGCGTCGCCCCTGATGGGCGGCGCGCCGGGCACGCCTGACAGGGTCGGTGGCGATGCCGTATCATTGCGCGGTGGCGGCACGAGGGCGGCTCGCGCCGCCGAACCGGACTCCCCTTTTCCGTGGCTTCTCGTCCGCTTCAAATCGTCGTGATGGCTGCCGGGCAGGGCAAGCGCATGCACTCGGCGCGGCCCAAGGTGCTGCATGCGCTTGCCGGGCGCCCGCTGGTGGCGCACGTGCTGGACGCCGTACGCGCGCTCGGCCCGCGCGCGCTCGAGCAGGTCGTCGGCCGCGGGGCCGACGGCGGCAAAGCCGTCCAGGCCGAACTCGCCGCGCCCGATCTCACGTTCGTCACGCAGGATCCGCCGCGCGGGACCGGCGACGCGGTCCGGGTCGCGCTCGCCGCGCTGCCCGAGGACGGCGTCACGCTCGTCGTCAACGGCGATTGCCCGCTGATCCCCGCCGCGACCTTTGCCTCGCTGGTCGACCTCGCGGCGGCCGGCAAGCTCGCGCTGCAGGCGGCGCGCGTGGGCGAACCCGCGGGACTCGGACGCATCGTCCGCGATGTCGCCGGATCGGTGCGCGCCATCGTCGAGGACAAGG
>JBDTLY010000073.1:0-10904 GCA_039934535.1 Casimicrobiaceae bacterium
GCGACGCGAACCTGCCGCAGCTCTTCCAGATCATGGACACGCAGGACCAGCTCGCCCTGATCAAGCGCCTCGGCAAGGCGCACGGCATCGACGACGAGCGCTTTCCGCCGCGGCAGCTGCAGAGCTTCATTTCGGACGCGAAGGAAAAGGGGCTGCGCCCGAACCAGGTCGAGGCCGCGGACGAATTCACGCGGCGCCTGGTCGAGCACTACGCGCTGTACGAGGCGATGTGCCAGCGCGAAGGTGTCGTCGATTTCGCCGAGCTCCTGTTGCGCAGCTACGAGCTGTTGGCCGGCAACGACGGCATCCGCGAGCACTATCGCCGCCGCTTCTCGCATCTGCTGGTCGACGAGTTCCAGGACACGAATGTGCTCCAGTACCGCTGGCTGCGGCTGCTCGCGGGACCGCACACGGCGGTGATGGCGGTGGGCGACGACGACCAGTCGATCTATGCGTTTCGCGGCGCCAACGTCGCCAACATGCAGCACTTCGAACGCGATTTCGGGTCGGCAGAAATCCCGGTGACGCTGATCAAGCTCGAGCAGAACTACCGCTCGCACGGCCACATTCTCGACCTCGCCAACGCGCTCATCAAGAACAACGCGACGCGGCTCGGCAAAAACCTGTGGACGAGCGAAGGGAAGGGCGACCCGGTGCGCGGGATGGCGGCGCCCTCCGATCACGACGAGGCCGCGTTCGTGGTCGACATCGCGAAGGGACTCGCGTCCGAAGGTCTCGCGCTGTCCGAGGTCGCCGTGCTGTACCGCTCGAACGCCCAGTCGCGGGTTCTGGAGCACGCGTTGTTCAACGCCGGCGTGCCGTACCGCGTCTATGGCGGCATGCGCTTTTTCGAGCGGGCGGAGGTGAAGCACGCGCTCGCCTACCTGCGGCTCGTCGCGGTGCCAGAGGACGACGGCGCGTTCCTGCGCATCGTCAACTTCCCGCCGCGCGGAATCGGCGCGCGCACCCTCGAGTCACTGCAGGACGCGGCACGCGCCGCCGGGACGACCCTCTGGCAGTCCGCGTGCACGGGCGCGGTGGGCGGCAAGGCGGGCACGAGCCTCGCGGCGTTCATCAGGCTGATCGAATCGCTGCGCGCGGCCACTGCGGGACTGCCGCTCCCGGAGGCGGTCGAGCACGTCAACGAAGGGTCCGGCCTTGTCGCGCACTACAAGGCCGAGAAGGACGGCCAGGATCGCCTCGACAACCTCGAGGAGCTGGTCAGCGCCGCCGACGGCTTCCTGCGCGAGGCCGATCTCGCCGTCGATGCGCCGATTGCCATGGCGGGCGAAGATGACGCCGCTGCGCAGGAAGGCGCCGCCGATCCGTTGACCGCGTTCCTCGCGCACGCGGCACTCGAGGCCGGCGAAACGCAAGCTGCCGAGGGTCGGCCCGCGTTGCAGCTGATGACGGTGCACGCGGCCAAGGGCCTCGAGTTCCATACGGTGTTCGTCACCGGTCTCGAGGAAGGCCTGTTTCCGCACGAGAACAGCTTGAACGAGTTCGACGGCGTCGAGGAGGAGCGGCGCCTCATGTACGTCGCAATCACGCGCGCGCGGCGCCGGCTCTATCTCACGCATGCGCAGAGCCGGATGCTGCACGGCCAGGTCCGCTACAACATCCCGTCACGTTTCTTGGACGAGGTGCCGCGCGACCAGGTCGCCTGGCTGTCGCCGCCGCGCCGATGGTCGCGCGACGCGATCGACGTCGACCCGTCGGAATGGGGCGCGCGCGAACGCCCGGCCCCTGCGTGGGCCGCGTCTTCGCCAGCCAGGACAGCGGCGCGCGAAGAACCGCGGGGTCCGTCGTGGCGCATCGGCCAGAGCGTGCGGCATGCGAAATTCGGTCTCGGCATCATCATCGACGCCGAAGGCCGCGGCGAAGACGCGCGCGTGCAGGTCAATTTCCGCGAAGGCGGCGTCAAATGGCTGGCGCTCGAATACGCGAAGCTCGAGGCGGCGTGACGGCGGGCCGCGGCATCCTCAGTCGCCGGCCTCGCTGAATATGCGGAGGCCGGCGTCCATAAGCCACCACTTCCACTTCGGAACGGAATGAAACGGCAGCACGAGGCTGCTGTCGACGCGCGTCGGCTTGCCCTTGATCATCTCGTAGGCAATCGTCGTTGGCGCGGTGCCGGCCTTGGGCTTGCACGACCAGTTGTCGCGGTCGGTGACTTCGCAGTCGGCGTACTTGTCCGAAGGCGCGCCGGTGCCGCGCACCCAGTAAATGACTTCGTGGCGCGACGGGCTCGCGCGAAACGCGTACCGCTTGTCCGGAACGAGCTTGCCGCTGCAAAGGTTGCCGCTCCACGTTCCGTGGTCGCAACCGACCGTATAGACGGTGCGCTCGCCTTGCAGGGTGATCCGGTCGCTTCCCCACAGCAACGCCGCAACGAGGGCGACGACCACGACGGCCGAGAGCGTCTTGATGAGCCTCGAGCCGCGACGCTTGTCATCGTCCTTCATCGTCCTCCTTCCCGGTCTCGACGGACCGTTGGCCAATGGTAGAGGACAAGCGCGGCACTGCGCCAGTCCCCTCAGGTTGCCGCGTCGTCCCCGCGCGCCTCCTGCGGCGGCGGCCGTTCGTCGGGATGAAAGACGTCGCGATAGCTCACGTAATCGGAAACATGCAATGTCGCGAAGAACAGCGCGTAGTAGGGCAGGAGAACCATGGCGGCGACCGCATATGCGACCTCTTCCGGCACCAGCGCGGCAATCAGCGTGGCGGCGAACGCCGGCAGCACGCCAAGGTAGAAGAAGAGCAGCAGCGCATAGACCGCGATCGGGCGCCAGTTGCCGATGGCAGCCCGGAAGCTCGCCACGAGCGCGCCCGCCGCGCTGCAATCCTGGAATACGACAAGGCCCGGCGCGAACCACAACGCGAGCAGGAACGGCAGCGCGCAAAGCGCTCCGAACAGCATCGCCAGCTGGACGTCGGCGCTTGTGACGAAGGCCTCGTCGACCTTGGCGAGTCTCGACATCACCGCGAGAACCTTGCCGCCATCGACGAGCCCGGTCGCGACGACGGCGCCCGTCATGCCGACGAGGAAGACGACACCCAGCAGCAGGAGGGCGCGGAGATTGGCGCGAAAGCCCGCGAACAGGTGCCGGATCTCCGGCGACTCGCCGCGCTCCTGCGACCACGCGGCGGCGAGGAAGCCCACCGCGAACACGGGCTTGAGAATCGGCGCGACGATGGGACCGACGTACGGCACCACGTCGATCACGAGAATCAGGAAATAGTACGCAAGCAACAGCAGGAGCCAGCGCACGCGGCGCGCCCACATCATCGCGAACGCCTGCCGCAGCCAAAGGAAGCCGTGCACGGCGTCCCGGCGGGCGAACGCAATCGGGCCGGGGCCGGGTTCGGTCACGAAAGTGTTCTCGTGCGCGTGGCCGCGAGCGCGGGGTCCGCCAAGCGCAGCGGCGACGCGACGCGCGCGCGCAGGATGCGCTCGAAGTGCGCCGGGTCATGCGCGTGCACGAGCTCGCCCGGGCGCGGCAGATGGAGGTCGTAGAGGCGCGACACCCAGAAGCGAAGGGCGGCCGCGCGCAGCAGCGCAGGCCACTGCGCCCGCTCGTCGTCGGTCAGCGGCCGCGCGGCGTGGTAGGCGCCCGCGAGGGCATCGACGAGCTCCGGGACCAGCGATCCGCGTCCGTCGCCGTCGCGGACGATGCACCAGTCGTTCACGGTGATCGCGAGGTCGTAGGCGAGAAAATCCGTCGCGGCGAACCCGAAATCGATGATGCCGGAAACGGCATCGCCGACGAACAGCACGTTGTCGCAGAAGAGGTCGCCGTGAATTGCGCCGCGCGGCAGCTTGCCCTTGCCGAATCCGGTCTGGAACTTGAGCTCCGCCGCGAGCAGCGCGTTCTGGTCGGCGCCGAGGAACGGGCGCACGGCGCGCGCGGCCTGCCGCCACCAGCCCGGGCCGCGGCGGTTCGTGAGGCGCGTCCGGTACGTCGCCGAGGCGACGTGCAGGCGGCCGAGCGCGGCGCCGACGGCAGCGCAGTGCGCGACATCGGGCGCAGCGATCGGCGTGCCGCCGAGTCGGGTCACGAGTCCGGCCGGCTTTCCGTTCAGCACGCTGAAGTGCGCCCCGGTGCGGTCGGGCACCGGCGCCGGGCACTCGACACCGGCGCGCGCGAGATGCGCCATCAGGTTGAGGTAGAAGGGCAGTTCGTCGACGGGGAGCCGCTCGTAGAGGGTCAGCACGAAGCGGCCCTTTGCGGTCGTGACGAAGTAGTTGGTGTTCTCGATGCCCGCGGCGATGGCCGCCAGCACCGTCACCGCGCCTACCGAGTAGCGGGCGAGCCAGGCATCCAGTTCTTCCGGTGAAACGAGCGTGTAGACCGACATCGGGCGTCGCGGCGCGCGAAAGGCGCGCCGGCGTTGAAGTGCGTGTGCGAAGGGGGCCTAGTTCACCACGAGAACAGCACCCACATCGGCACTTTCAACGCCGTGTCGAGACTGTCGCGACGGATGAACTGGTTGCCGCCGGCCGACGGGATCAGGTAGTACGGCCGCCCGTGGCGCGGCGTGACCTTGATCCAGACCAGGATCCCGTTGACGCGCGCTTCCTCGACGGTTTCGCGGTCCTTTTTCGTGATCGTGATTTCCGGCGCGAGCTCCGCTTCGTCGAGGTTGGGAGGAGGCGGAATTTCGGGCAGCGCCTCGAGCGTCTGCGGCTTCACAGCGTCTTCGGCGAATGCGCCGCCGGCCGCGAGCGCCAACGCGCAGGCAGCGGCAACGGCGAGAGAGCGGCTATGAGGATTCATGCGCGTATCGTACGCGGGCTTTCGATACGCGCATTCTAGCAGAGCGCATCCGGGCGCCCGCCGCGCGTGTTACAGGTTCAGCATCGTCTCGCGTTCCTCGCGCGTCGGCGGGAAGCCACGATTCTCGTAAAAGCTGAATATCGCTTCGACGATATCGGCGGGTTCCTCGAGAATCTGCATCAGCTCGAGGTCCTTTTCGTTGATCATGTGCTCGTCGACGAGCGTGTTGCGGATCCAGTCCATGAGCCCCTGCCAGAAGGCGCGACCGACGAGAATGATCGGAATCCTGCGGCTCTTTCCGGTCTGCACGAGCGTCAGGCATTCGGACAGCTCGTCCAGCGTGCCGAAACCGCCGGGCAGCACGACATAGGCGGAGGCCCAACGGACGAACATCATCTTGCGCGCGAAGAAATAGCGGAAGTCGAAACTCACGTCCTGAAATGCGTTGCCGCCTTTCTCGTGCGGCAGCAGGATGTTGAGGCCGATCGCCGGCGACTTGCCCGCGAACGCGCCGCGGTTGGCGGCTTCCATGAGACCGGGGCCGCCGCCGGAGATCACCGAGAACCCGGCGTCCGACAGGAGCCGCGCGATCGTCTCTGTCTTTTCGTAGTACGGATGCCCCGCCTTGATCCGCGCGCTGCCGAACATCGAAACGGCGGGCCGCAGTCCGCGCAGGCGCTCGGTCGCGGCCGCGAACTCTGCCATAATCCCCAGCACCCGCCAGGCCTCCTGACCGTTGGTCGTGTACATCGCCTGCGGATCGATGAGTTCCGGAATCTTGGTGGTGTGTGCCATGCCTTCGCTCGTTCTGGTGGACGGTTCGTCGTACCTCTATCGCGCGTTCCACGCGCTGCCGGACCTGCGCACGTCGCGCGGCGAACCGACCGGCGCGCTCCGCGGCGTCGTGTCGATGTTACGCCGGATAGCCGAAGACGAGAAACCCGACTACTTCGCCGTCGTTTTCGACGCGCCGGGCAAGACCTTTCGCGACGACTGGTACCCCGAGTACAAGGCCAACCGGCCACCAATGCCGGAAGACCTCGTGCTGCAGATCGAGCCGCTGCACGCGCTCGTGCGCGCGCATGGCTGGCCGTTGCTGATGATCGAAGGCGTGGAGGCCGACGACGTCATCGGCACGTTGGCAACACAGGCGAAGGCGGCAGGCATCGACACCGTCATCTCGACGGGAGACAAGGACCTCGCGCAGCTCGTGCGGCCTGGCATCACGCTGGTCAACACGATGAGCAACGAAAAGCTCGACGAGCCGGGTGTGGTGAACAAGTTCGGCGTGCGCGCGGATCAGGTGCTGGACTTCCTCACGCTGACCGGCGATGCCGTCGACAACGTGCCGGGGGTGCCCAAGGTCGGGCCGAAGACTGCGGCGAAGTGGCTCAACGAATACGGCAGCCTCGACGCGATCGTCGCGCGTGCGGACGAGATTCCCGGCGTGGTCGGCGAAAACCTGCGCGCGACGCTCGCCTGGCTGCCCACCGGCAGAAAGCTGCTGACGGTGAAGACCGACTGCGCGCTGCCGGTCGCGCCTGCGGACCTCGTTCTTGGCGCGCCCGCGCGGAACGAGCTGAAGCCCCTCTACGAACGCTTCGAGTTCAAGAGCTGGCTGCGCGACATCGACGGTGGCGCCGCCGAACCCGATGCCGGCGCCGCGATTGCCGACCGCGCGGCACGGCAGGACACGCGGCGCTTCGACGACGCGGGCGACCCCGATGCCGGACGCTCCGCGCACCTGCCGCCGGCAGTTGCGCGGCATTACGAAACCGTGCTCGACATGGCGACGTTCGAGCGCTGGATGGCAGCGATCGAGAAAGCCGATCTGGTCTGCCTCGACACCGAAACCACGAGCCTCGATCCCATGACGGCGCAGATCGTCGGGCTGTCGTTCGCGATCGAGCCCGGGCATGCGTGCTATGTCCCGCTGACCCATCGCTATCCCGGCGCGCCCGACCAGCTGCCGATCGCTGAGGTACTGGCGCGGCTCGCGCCTTGGCTTGCCGATCCCGCGCCGAGGAAGCTCGGCCAGAATCTCAAATACGACGAGCACGTGCTGGCGAACCACGGCCTCGCGCTCGCGGGTGTGGCCCACGACACGCTGCTCGAGTCCTACGTGCTGGAGGCGCACCGGCCGCACGACATGGACAATCTCGCGTGGCGGCATCTCGGTGTGAAGACGATCACGTTCGCCGAAGTCGCCGGCAAGGGCGCGAAGCAGATCGGGTTCGACCAGGTCGCGCTCGAGGAAGCCACCGCCTACTCGGCCGAGGATGCCGACATCACCCTGCAGCTCCATCGCCACCTGCATCCGCAATTGGTCGCCGACCCGAAACTGGATCTCGTCTACACGGCGATCGAGATGCCGGTGCGCGAGATTCTGTTCAGGATGGAGCGCAACGGCGTGATGATCGACGCCGCGCTGCTCGCCGCGCAGAGCCACGAACTGGGCGCAAAGGCGATGGCGCTCGAGCAGCAGGCCTACCAGCTTGCGGGGCAGCCGTTCAATCTTGCATCGCCGAAGCAGCTGGGCGAGATCCTGTTCCAGAAGATGAAACTGCCCGCGCTGCGCAAGACGGCCACCGGCCAGCCGTCGACCGACGAGGAAGTGCTGACCGAGCTTGCCGCGGAATATCCGCTGCCGAAGGTGCTGCTCGAGCACCGCGCGCTGACGAAGTTGAAGTCGACCTACACCGACAAGCTGCCGCAGATGGTCAATGCGCGCACGGGGCGGGTGCACACGACGTTCAGCCAGGCGACCGCGGTGACCGGGCGGCTCGCGTCGAGCGATCCGAACCTCCAGAACATCCCGGTGCGCACGGCGGAGGGACGAAGGATTCGCGAGGCGTTCGTCGCGCCGCCGGGGCATGTCGTCGTGTCGGCGGACTATTCGCAGATCGAGCTCCGCATCATGGCGCACCTTTCCGGCGACGCCGCGCTCGTCAAGGCGTTCAAGGAAGGCGCTGACATCCACCGGGCGACCGCCGCGGAGATCTTCGCCGTTCCGCTGTCGGAGGTCACATCCGACCAGCGGCGATACATCAAGTCGGTGAACTTCGGGCTCATCTACGGCATGGGCGCGTTCGGCCTCGCGCAGCAGCTCGGGATCGAGCGCGCGGCCGCGCAGCAATTCATCGAAAAATACTTCCAGCGCTATCCGGGCGTGGCCGAGTACATGCAGGCCACGCGCGAATTCGCGCGCGAGCACGGCTACGTCGAGACGGTGTTCGGGCGGCGGCTCTGGCTGCCGGACATCAAGGCGGCGGGCGGGCCGCGGCGTGCAGGAGCGGAGCGCGCGGCGATCAACGCGCCGATGCAGGGCACGGCGGCGGACCTCGTGAAGCTCGCGATGATCGCAGTGCAGGGCTGGCTCGACCGCGAGCGCCTCGCGACGAAGCTCGTGCTCCAGGTCCACGACGAGCTCGTCCTCGAAGTGCCGGAAGGCGAGCTTGCGCGCGTGAAAAAAGAGCTGCCGGAAAAGATGACCGGCGTCGCCCAGCTGTCAGTGCCGCTGGTCGTCGATGTCGGCACCGGCCCGAATTGGGAAAAAGCCCATTAGTTGGGCAGGCCGAAGATTTCCTTGTAGCTCGTGAACACAGTCGCGGTGCCGACGGGGAGCAGTATCAGGAAGCCCAACCCGAGCGGGATGCTGGCGAGGATGGCGAACAGCAGTCCAAGCAGCCCGAATATGAGGAAAGGGGGGACGTTGCGCAGGCAGGCGCGGAAGCTCGTCATCATAGCCTCCCACGGCGCGTCGCCGCGCAGGACGATGAGCGCGGGCGCGAACCAGAACGCCATCAGCAAAGGGACCGCGAAAAGCAATCCCACGGCGATCACCAGGAGCACCGAAAGTCCCATGGTGCCCAACATGGCGGTCCCGGCCTGCATCGTGTCGCCGCCGGCCAGGAGCGCCAGGATGCCGCCGCCCAGCGTGATGAGTCCGACCGCGAAGGTGATGCAGGCGACGACCATCCAGCCCACGATATAGAGTAGAGCGACGATCACCAGCGGCCCCAGTTTTTCGGTGAACCCGGCGAAGAGGTGCGACACCTTGAGTGCGCCGCCGCGGTCCTGCTCTCGGCAGCCGAGGACGAGGCCGCCAATGAACACCGGGTGCAGGAGAGAAACGGCGATCTGCCCGAGGAACGGAATGATCGACAGCCCTATCATGATCGCGAGCCACACGACCGTGATGAGGAGCCAGGTGCCGGCCGCGCCTGTGAAGAGGCGCCAGGCGCTGCCCCACCATTGCGTGCCATGCCCCGCCGGAACGGCCCAGCCCTCGGGCGGTGGCGTCGGCGCAGTCGGAGTCGAGACGGAAGAAGGGAAAGATGCGGCGGGCGTTTCCATCTTGAGGTGCCTCCAGTTTGCAACCTGGGGCGACGGTACCACACGCCGGACCGCATCGCGGCCCCATGACCCGCGCGCAACAGCCGCGCGTGTCGCCGCAAATGATCAGCCGGCCGTTTCCTTTGGAACCCAATCGCGCAGGCGCCGGCCGAGCTCGGGCGGGGAATCGGTCCGCAGGTACATGGCGTGATGCTTCGTTTCCTGCACCAGCACGTAGCCGAACGACGACAGCAGGTGGGCCATCGCCGGGCTGTCGCGGCCGAAGCGGTGGACGCGCACGATGTAGGCACGCTTGCCTGGCGGCGTCGCGAGAAGCGCGCTCAGCATCGCCCGACCGTGGCCGTGACCTCGCCACTCGGAATCGACGCCGGTCAGCCACAGCTCGAAGCCGAAATCGATCGCCTTGAAGAGCCCGAAACCGATGGCCTTGTTGGCCGCGCCGCCGCGGTCCGGAAGGTACACATAGCCGGGCACCGCCACCGTGGTGAGGTCGCCGGTGCGCGGGTCTTCTTCGACGAAGTACCCCGAGTTGAGCGCCTGCCGCAGGTTCGAGAAAAAGAGCGCCGCTTCCCGCGAGTCCGTCGCGAGCTCGCGGTCGAAGCTGCCGCGTGATGCGCCGTCGCGAATCAGCGCGCGCAGGATTGGCAAATGGCCGACGTGGGCGGGTTGGAGCATAGGCATGGAACTATATGGTACCCGGTTCGAAATCATGGTAGTCCGGCCCGGGCTCGGCCGGATGACCGCCTTACGAACGGTTACCGTGCTTCCGCGAACGGTCGGCTGCCGGTTTTTGCCGCACAGCTTCGATCGCGGATCGGCGCAGCGAGTTCCTTGGAGCCGCGGCGCCTGACGCGACCGACCGGACGCCAGGCGCGGAAAACGCCGCCGGACCCGAAGATAAATGCGGTCCGAAGGGTTGATTTGCAGTGATTCACCCGCTATTATTAGCACTCGCTGAAGTTGAGTGCTAACAAGTCGGCACACCAGCCGCCTTCGCACCGGCACCCGGCCATCTCGGGCTGGGGTTGCAAGCGTCTGATTATCATCGAATATCCACTAGGAGTGAGTGCACACTATGAAGATTCGTCCTTTGCACGATCGCGTGATCGTAAAGCGGCTCGAGGAAGAACGTAAATCGGCGGGCGGCATCGTGATCCCCGACACCGCGGCCGAGAAGCCCTCGATGGGCGAAGTCGTCCACGCCGGCCCCGGCAAGACCGACGATAGCGGCAAGCTGGTTCCGATGGGCGTGAAGCCGGGCGACAAGGTCCTCTTCGGCAAATACTCCGGCCAGGAATTCAAGCTGGAAGGCCAGGACCTGCTCCACATGCGCGAAGACGACATCATCGGCATCGTCGCCTGACCCTTCCCCCAATCGCACAAGCAATCCAGGAGAACTCCCCATGGCAGCAAAAGACGTACGTTTCGGCGAAGCCGGACGCAACCGCATGATGGTCGGCGTCAATGTGCTCGCGAACGCGGTCAAGGTCACGCTCGGTCCCAAGGGCCGCAACGTCGTGCTCGAGCGCAGCTTCGGCGCGCCGACGATCACGAAGGACGGCGTGTCGGTCGCGAAGGAAATCGAGTTGAGGGACAAGTTCGAGAACATGGGCGCGCAGATGGTGAAGGAAGTCGCGTCCAAGACCTCGGATGTCGCCGGTGACGGCACGACGACGGCGACGGTGCTCGCGCAGTCGATCTGCAACGAAGGCTTCAAGTACGTCGCCGCGGGCATGAACCCGATGGACCTGAAGCGCGGCATCGACAAGG
>JBDTLY010000074.1:0-10731 GCA_039934535.1 Casimicrobiaceae bacterium
GGCGCGCCGCCAACGTCGGCTTCATCTTCCAGTTCTACAACCTGATGCCGGTGCTTTCGGCGTTCGGCAACATCGAGCTGCCGCTGCTGCTGACCAACCTCTCGCGCCGCGAGCGGCGCGAGCGCGTGGCCATCGCACTTGCGCTGGTCGGACTGACCGACCGGCAGGACCACTATCCGAACGAGCTCTCGGGCGGCCAGCAGCAGCGCGTCGCGATCGCCCGCGCGCTTATCGCCGACCCCACGATCATTGTCGCTGACGAGCCGACGGGCGACCTCGACCGCGCGACGGCCGAGGAGATCCTCGTGCTGCTCGACCGGTTGAACCGTGAGCTCGGCAAGACGATCGTCATGGTGACGCACGACCCCAAGACGGCGGACAAGGCGCGCCGGCTCATCCACCTGGAAAAGGGCGTCCTGGTCGACTGACCGTCGGACTCCCGCTTCGGTCATGCACTTCGCGCTCCTGGTCCTGCGCAACGCGTTTCGCCACAAGCTGCGGACGCTGCTCACGATCCTCGGCATCGTGATCGCGATCGCGTCGTTCGGCGTGCTGCGCACGATCGTCGACGCGTGGTACGCCGGCGCCAACGCGAGCTCGTCGGCGCGGCTCGTGACCAGGAGCTCGGTGTCGCTCGTGTTCCCGCTGCCGATCAACTACGCCGAAAAGATGCGGCAGGTGGAAGGCGTCAAGTCGGTCGCCTGGGCCAACTGGTTCGGCGGCGTCTACGTGTCGGAGCGCAATTTCTTTCCGCAATTCGCGATCAGCGGCGCGTCGTATCTCGACATGTACTCCGAATACACATTGAAATCCGAGGAGCGCAAGGCGTTTCTCGCCGACCGCGTGGGGGCGCTCGCCGGCCGCAAGCTCGCCGACAAGTTCGGCTGGAAGGTCGGCGACCAGATTCCGCTGCGCGGCACGATCTATCCCGGCACGTGGACGTTCACGCTGCGCGGCATCTACGACGGCGCCGAAGCGACGACCGACCAGCAGACGATGTTCTTCCACTGGGCGCTGTTGAACGAGACGATCAAGCGTGTCTTTCCGCGCCGTGCCGACCAGACCGGGGTCTTCATCGAAGCGCTGAGCGATCCGGGGGCAGCGCCCGAGGTCTCGCGCGCGATCGACGCGACGTTCAGGAACTCGCTCGCCGAGACGCTGACCGAGACCGAGAAGGCGTTCCAGCTCGGGTTCGTCGCGATGGCCGAGGCGATCCTGCTCGCGATCCAGGCGGTGAGCTACGTCGTGATCGTCATCATCATGGCGGTGATGGCCAATACGATGGCGATGACCGCCCGCGAGCGCTACGGCGAATACGCGACGCTGAAGGCGCTGGGCTTCCGCGGCGGCTTCGTCGCGCGGCTGATCTTCGCCGAATCGCTCGGCATCGCGCTTGTCGGCGGCGCGATCGGCATCGCGCTCACGTTTCCGGCCGTCAAGGGGTTCTCCGAGCTGGTTGGGCAAATCCTTAGCGCGTTCTACGTGTCACGCGAAACGGTCCAGTTGCAGGCCGGCTGCGCCCTCGTGGTCGGCATCGTCGCCGCCGCGGTGCCGGCGTGGCGCGCGGCGCGCATCCGGATCGTCGACGGCTTGCGCGCCATCGGCTGAGGCGAGACGACGATGGCCATCCCGGTCTCCTACATCGCGCGCAACCTGTTTGCGCGGCGCCTGACGACGGCGCTCACGGCGGGGGGCATGGCGCTCGTCGTCTACGTGTTCGCCACCGTGCTGATGCTGGCCGCCGGACTCGAGAAGACGCTTGTCTCCACCGGGCGCGACGACAACGTGCTCGTGATCCGGCGCGGCGCGCAGACCGAGGTGCAAAGCGGCATCGACCGGCAGCAGGCGGCGGTCATCGAAAGCCTGCCCGAGATCGCCGTCGACGCGGGCGACGTGCGGCTCGTGTCGAAGGAGCCCGTCGTCCTCATCAACCTGCCAAAGCGCGCGACGGGCAAGCCCGCGAACGTCGTGATCCGCGGCGTCACCGCGGCGGGGCTCGCGCTTCGCTCGCAGGTGAAGATCGTCGAAGGGCGGATGTTCCGGCCCGGGACCGCGGAGGTGATCGCCGGGCGCGCGATCGCCGACAACTTCCGCGGCGCCGGGCTCGGCGAGACCGTGCGCTTCGCGTCGCGCGACTGGACCGTCGTCGGCGTCTTCGACGGCGGGCGGACCGGCTTCGATTCGGAAATCTGGGGCGACGCGGAGCAGATGCTGCAGGCGTTCCGGCGCAACGGCTTCTCCGCCGTGATCTTCCGCCTCGCCGATCCGTCGCGGTTCGACGCGGTCAAGGCCACGCTCGAGGACGATCCGCGCCTGACCGTCGAAGCGAAGCGGGAGACGAAGTTCTATGCGGACCAGTCGCAGGCGCTCGCCAACTTCATCAGCTATCTCGGCACCGGCATCTCGATCATCTTTTCGATCGGCGCAATCATCGGCGCGATGATCACGATGTATGCGAGCGTGGCGTCGCGAACGTCCGAGATCGGCACGCTGCGCGCGCTGGGATTCTCGCGCTCGGCGATCCTGACGGCATTCCTCGGCGAGTCGCTGCTCCTCGGGCTCAGCGGCGGCATCATCGGCGTGGCAGCGGCATCGGTCATGCAGGCATTCTCGATTTCGACGACCAACTTCCAGACGTTTGCCGAGATCGCGTTCTCGTTCGCGCTGACGCCGAAAATCGTGGTGGTGTCGCTCCTGTTCTCGCTGGTGATGGGATTCGTCGGGGGCTTCCTGCCGGCGGCTCGCGCCGCGCGCCTCAAGATCGTCGACGCATTGCGGGCCGCGTAGTTTTGTCATCCATGGGCGTCGCTCCCCTCGTCCTGCTGTGCACCGTCATCTGGGGCTCGACCTGGCTCGCGATCACCTATCAGCTCGGCACGGTGGCGCCGGAGGCGTCCGTGGCGTACCGCTTCGCGCTCGCCTCGGCATTGATCGCCGCCGGCTGTCTCGCGACCGGGCGCTCGCTGCGTTTTCCGTTGCGCGTCCATGGCCTGCTGGTCTTGCAGGGCATGCTGTTTTTCGGCTTGAATTACATTGGCATCTATCGCGCGGAGCAGTACGTTGCTTCGGGGCTGGTCGCGGTGCTGTTCTCCACCATGGTGATCATGAGTCTCGTCGGGGCGCGGATTGCCTTCGGCGCACCGATCACCCCGCGGGCGCTCACGGGCTCGGTGCTCGGCGTGATCGGAGTCGCGCTGCTGTTCCTCCCCGAGCTCATGGCGGCGCGCGCGGGCGGCGGCGCGGCGCTGGGCATCGCGTTCGGCCTCGGCGCCACGCTGCTTGCCACCGGCGGCAACCTGGTCACGATGCGGATGCAGCGGCAACATCTTCCGATCATAGAAACGACCGCGTGGGGAATGGGCTACGGCGCGCTCGTTGCCGCGGTCGTGGCAACACTTGGCGGCGTCACCTGGTCGTTCGATGCGCGCATCGGCTACGTCGCCTCGCTCGCGTACCTCGCGGTGTTCGGCAGCATCGTCGCGTTTCTCGCGTATCTGACGTTGCTGAAGAAGGCGGGCGCCGGTCCCGCGTCCTACACCAGCGTCGTGACGCCGGTGGTCGCGATGCTGTTCTCCACGCTGCTCGAAGGCTACCGCTGGAGTTTGCCCGGGGTCATCGGCGTGGCGCTCGCCGTGGTCGGCAACGTCCTCGTGTTGCGGACGAAATCTAGTCCAGACTCAACTTTGCGTCGACGATGAGCTTTTTCCAGCTCGCGAGATCGGTCTCGATCAAGGTACCCAGCTTTTCCGGCGTACCCGGAATGAGCTCGGCGCCCTCGCGCTCGAGGCGCGCCTTGACGTCCGGCTGCGCAAGCACGCGGTTCATTTCGGCGTTGAGCTTCGCGATGACGCTATGCGGCGTGCCCGCCGGCGCCACGATGCCCCAGTAGTTGACCACGTTGGCGTTGGGCACTCCCTCTTCTTGCCAGCTCGGCACGTCGGGAAGGAGCGGCGCACGGCGGGCGCCAGTCACCGCGAGGGCCTTCACTCTTTTTTCGGCGATGTACGGCAGCGTCGCCGACACGGTTCCGGTCATCGCCTGGATCTGGCCCGAGATCAGATCGAGCGTGGCCGGCGCAATTCCCTTGTACGGGATGTGGACGACGTCGGTTCCGGTGCGCGAATTGAAAAGCTCGAGCGCGAGATGGTTGATGCTCCCGGGGCCGGCGGAGCCGTAGTTGAGCTTGCCGGGCTCGCGCTTCGCCAATGCGATGAACTCGCGCATCGTGCCCGCCGGCACGGACGGGTTGACGACGAACACCAGCGGGCTCGTCGCGATCGGTGCGACCGGCGCGAATTGCTTGACCGGATTGTAGAGCGCGTTCTTCGACGCGGCGGCGACCGTCGTGAACGGCCCGGCGACAAATAGCAGCGTGTAGCCGTCGGGGTCGGCCTTCGCGACTTCGACGGCACCGATCGCGCCGCCCGCGCCCGTCCGGTTGTCGACGACGATCGTCGCCTTCATCGATTCGCCGAGCTTTTGCGCGACGAAGCGGGCGACGGTATCGGTCCCGGCGCCCGGCGGGAAGGGGACGACGAGCCGGATCGGCTTCGACGGATACGCCGGGCCTTGCGCCGTCGCGGAGCATGGAATCGTCGCGGCGAGAATCAAGGCGAGCGTGCGGAGCGCAGGATGCATGGCGGAAGTTTTTCGAGAGTGCCGAAAGCGTATCAGTCTTCCCCGTCTTTTTTGATGACATCCACGTTGTCAATCAAACGGGTCGTGCCAATCGTCGCCGCCGCGAGCACGATCAGCAGGTTCGGGTGGTCGTAACCCTCCGGATGCGGAATGCGCAGCGCGAGGCCGTGCCGGACGGCGACGTAGTCGACCTTCCATCCGCGGTGCGCGAGTTCCATGCGGCCGGCCGCCTCGAGGTTCGCGTAGTCGGTGCGGCCGGCGGCGATCGCGTCGGCGATCTCGCGCAGCACTCGATAGAGGTTCGGCGCCTCCGCGCGCTCTGCCGGGCTGAGGTAGGTGTTGCGCGACGCGAGCGCGAGGCCGTCGTCTGCGCGTACGGTCTCGGCCGGGACGATCTGGATCGGCATGTTGAAGCTTTGGACCATCCCGCGGACGATTTTGAGCTGCTGGCGGTCCTTCTTGCCGAACACGGCGACGTCGGGCTGCACGAGATTGAAGAGCTTCAGCACGACCGTGCACACGCCATTGAAGAACCCCGGGCGCGATGCGCCTTCGAGATCCTCCGCGAGTGGCGGCGGATTCACGGTGTAGACCTGCGGCGTGGGATACATCTCCTGGTCCTGCGGCGCGAACAGGACGTCGACGCCTTCGCGCTCGAGCCCCGCGCGATCGGCTTCGAGGGTGCGCGGATAGCGGTCGAAATCCTCGTTCGGCCCGAATTGCAGGCGATTGACGAAGATGCTCGTGACGACGGCGTCGCCGTGCTGGCGGGCGATCCGGCACAGCGACAGATGGCCGGCGTGCAGGTTGCCCATCGTCGGCACGAACGCGATGCGGCGGGCGCCCGCGAGACGATCGGACAGTTCGGCGGCGGTGGTCACGATTTGCATGGGTCACCTGCGGTTCAGAAGCAATGTTCGGGCGCCGGAAACGAGCCGTCCTTGACCGCCGCCACGTAGGCGGTGATCGCCGCCTCGATGCCATCGCGCCCGGCCATGAAATTGCGCACGAACCGCGCCGCGCGTCCCGGCTGGATCCCGAGCGCGTCGTAGATTACCAGCACTTGCCCCGAACAGGCCGGGCCGGCACCGATGCCGATGACCGGCACGCCGGCGGCGCGGGTCAGCGCCTCGCCGACCGCGCTTGGCACGCATTCGACGACCAGCATCGCGGCGCCGGCGTCCGTGAGCGCGCGGACATCCTCCTGCAGCGCCGCCGCGGCGACTGGCGTCTTGCCCTGGACGCGATAGCCGCCCAGCACATGCACCGACTGCGGCAGCAGGCCGACGTGCCCACAGACCGGCACGCCGCGCGTCGTCAGGAACGCGACCGTCGGCGCGAGCCACGCGCCGCCTTCGAGCTTCACCATCTGCGCGCCGGCCTGCATCGCCGCGACCGCCGCGATGAAGGCGGCCTCCGGGCTGGCCTGATAGCTGCCGAACGGAAGGTCCGCGATGACGAGCGCGCGCGCGACGCCCGCCGCCACGCAGCGGGTGTGATAGACGACGTCGTCGAGCGACACCGGGAGCGTCGAGTCGCGCCCCTGGATCACCATGCCGAGCGAATCGCCGACCAGCAGCACGTCGACGCCGGCGCGATCGCAAACGGCGGCAAGGCTCGCGTCGTAGGCCGTCAGCATCGCGATCCGCGTTCCGTCGCGCGCCATCGCCGCGAGCGCCGGGACCGTGATGCGCGAGGGGCGGCCCGAGGCGGGCGCCGGCGGCGTGTAGGGGGTTCCCATCGCCTCCGCCCCGCTTCAGGCAGCGTCGCCGAGGTTGAAGAACTCGCGCTGCCCGCGCATCGCCGCGATGCGCGCGCGCAGCAGGTCGAAGTGGTCGGGGTTGTCGACGAAATTGAGCCGCTCGCTGTTGACGATCAGCAGCGGCGCCGCCTCGTACTGGTAGAAATAGCGGCTGTAGGCATCGGCGAGGCGCGCGAGGTAGTGCGCGGACATCGTGCGCTCGTAATGGACGCCGCGCCGGTGAACGCGCTCCGTCAGCGTCTCCACCGGCGCCTGCAGGTAGATCACGAGGTCGGGGACGGGCGCCTCGAGCTTCAGCTGCGAATAGACCTTCTGGTAGAGCGCGTATTCGGCATCATTGAGATTGAGGCGGGCAAACAGCGGGTCCTTGTCGAGCAGGAAGTCGGCGACGGTCGCGCGCCGGAAGAAATCGAGCTGCCCGACGTCGCGTAGCTGATCCACGCGCTGGAACAGGAACGTGAGCTGCGCCGGCAGCGCGTAGCGCGCCATGTCCTCGTAGAATCGGGCGAGGAAGGGGTTGTCCTCCGGCCGCTCGAGGAGCTCCTCGCCATCGAGATGATGCGCGAGCTGCCGCGCGAGGCTCGTCTTGCCCGCGCCGATCGGCCCCTCTACGACAATGTAGCGGAGCTTGTCGATGTCCATGGCGAAGACAGGCGCAGCGGCCGATGCGTTCGGTGCGTCCGCGTCGGCTCGATCCGCTGCGCGCGCACCGCGGGGAGGAACGAGCTTGCAAGCCCGCGTCCGGGGATTGTCACGCGCGGCGAGAGCTCGGTCAGCGGGCGCAGCACGAACGCGCGCGCATCCATGCGGGGATGCGGCACGACGAGGCGCGGATGGCGCAATCGCGCGCGGCCGTAGAGCAGGAGATCGAGGTCAAGCGTGCGCGACGCGTTTTTCTGCCGTTGCGGCTCGCGCCGTTGCCGGCGCTCGATGGCGCGCAGCTGCGCCAGCAGCGCGAGCGGCGGCAGCGCCGTCTCCAGCGCCGCGACGGCGTTCACGAAGTCCGGTTGCGGCCCCGGGCAGTCGAGCGGGTCGCTGACGTAGTTGCCCGACACGCCGACGACGCGCGTGCGCGGCAACCCGGCGAGCGCGCGGACCGCGCGCGCAAGCTGGCGTCGCGGATGCCGGAGGTTGCTGCCGAGGCCGACGTAGACCCGCATCGCGATCATTCAGCTTCCGAATCGGTCGCTGGCGGCACGTCGGCGGACATGTCCTCGCCGCGCTTCTTCCCGCGCCCGCGCGAACGCCGCTTTTTCTTTGGCCCCTCGTCGGGCTTCAGCATCGCGAGACGCTCGTCGTGGCTCGCGTTGACAAAGTGGTCCCACCAGTCGGCGAGCGCGGCGCGCTCGCCCTCGAGCTCGCCGCTCTTGCACCGAAGGTCGAGGAAATCCCAGCCGGCGCGGTAGCGTGGGTGCTCGAGCAGCCGGAACGGGCGCTGGCCCGCGCGCTGCTCGAACCGCGGCTGCAGCGACCAGATCTCCTTGATCGTCCCCTCGAAGCGGCGCGGGATCGCGAGCTTTTTCGCCTGGCGTTCCAGCACGAGGTCCATCGCGTCGAACAGCGCCGCGATCGACGTCTCGCCGCGCGACTTCGAGGCGTTCCACGTCGCCAGCACTTCGTGCCACAACAGCGTCGCAAACAGGAATCCCGGCGAGACTCCGCGGTCGTCGCGGACGCGCTCGTCGGTGTTGGCGAGCGCCAGCTCGATGAAGCGCTGGCCGCGCGGCTGCTCGAGGATCACGTCGAGCAGCGGCAGCAGCCCATGCGAGAGCCCGTGCGCGCGCAGGCTCTTGACGGTGGCGACCGCGTGCCCCGAAAGGAGCAGCTTCTGCATTTCGTCGAAGAGGCGCGCGGGCGGGACGTTGCCGATCAGCGGCGCGAGCTTGGCGATCGGCGCCGCGGTCTTGGGCTCGATCGCGATGCCGAGCTTCGCGGCGAGGCGCACGGCGCGCAGCATGCGCACGGGATCCTCGCGGAAGCGCGTCACCGGCGGTCCGATGAGCTTCAGCCGGCGCGCGCGGAGGTCGGCGACGCCACCGACGTAGTCCCAGACTTCCTCGGTGGCGGGGTCGAAGTAAAGCGCGTTGATCGTGAAGTCGCGGCGCGCGGCATCCTCGGCATGCGACCCGTACACGTTGTCCGAGAGCAGGCGGCCATGCTCGTCGGCGGCCTCCTCGCCCTGCGCCGCACGGAAGGTCGACACCTCGATCGTCTCGGCGCCGGCGTGGACGTGTACCAGCCGGAACCGGCGGCCGATGATGAAGGCGCGACGGAACAGCGGCTTCACCTGCTCGGGCCGCGCGTCGGTCGCGATGTCGAAATCCTTGGGCTCGATGCCGAACAGAAGGTCGCGCACGGCGCCGCCGACGATGTACGCCTTGAAGCCGGCGTCCTGCAGGCGGCGGGTGACGTCCTGCGCGCCGCGCGAGAGCTGGTCGCGCCGCAGCGGATGGTCGGTGGGGCCGTACACGCGCTCCTTGTTGGCGCGGCGCTTGTGGCCGGGAATCAGGCGGGCGAGCAGACGACGGATCATTGCGGAGGCGGGGATGGCGCGGCGGCCGGCGCCATCGCCAGTGTGGGGCGGGAAACCAACGGGAGCGGCGGGGAGCGGCGGCGAACGCCGCTTTTGAAGAGGGTCATCGAACCGGGCGCGATCATAGCACGGGGGGCGGCGCGGGCTCGCGGCGCCAGGCGCCCGGCGCGAGACCGTCGATCGACCACGGGCCCACACCGTACCGGATCAGGCGCAGCGTCGGAAGCCCGACCGCCGCGGTCATCCGGCGCACCTGCCGATTCCGGCCTTCGGTGAGCTCGACTTCGATCCACGACGTTGGCAGGGCCTTGCGAACCCGGATCGGCGGCGTCCGCGGCCACAAGTCCGCCGGTTCGGGAATGGCGCGAGCGCGCGCCGGCGCCGTGACGAAATCGCCGATATCGACGCCACGGGCCAGGGCAACGAGTTGCGCGGGGGTGGGCACGCCATCGACCTGCGCGCGGTACGTCTTCACGAGGCGGTAACGCGGGTTGGCGATCCTCGCCTGCAGAGCGCCGTCGGCGGTCAGGACGACGAGGCCCTCGCTGTCAACGTCGAGGCGCCCCGCCGGGTAGACGTCCGGGACCGGCACGAAGTCGGCAAGCGTCGGCTTGCCGCTGCCGTCGCGCGAAAATTGGCACAGCACGCCGTAGGGCTTGTTCAGGAGCACGACACCCGGGCCTTCCGGCATGACGCCGGAGGTTGATCTGGATCGTTCCGCGGGAACGGTGCGCATGGCAGTATTGCCTGGTTTCGAGGATAATTTAAGGTTTGCGACTGCAGGAACACGCAGTCGATCGCCTCATCGCGCAGCACGGCCCCACCGGCGGCGCCTCCAAGGAGAGTCCATGTCCTTCCAGCATGTCAAGGTCCCGGCCGGTGGCCAGAAGATCACCGTCAACAAGGATTTCAGCCTCAACATCTCCGACAACCCGATCATCCCCTACATCGAGGGCGATGGCACCGGTCTCGACATCACACCGGTGATGATCAAGGTGGTCGACGCCGCGGTGGCCAAGGCCTACGGCGGCAAGCGCAAGATCCACTGGATGGAGATCTATGCCGGCGAGAAGTCGACCAAGGTTTACGGCCCCGACGTGTGGCTGCCCGAGGAAACGCTCGCGATCCTCAGGGACTACGTCGTGTCGATCAAGGGTCCGCTGACCACCCCCGTCGGCGGAGGCATCCGCTCGCTCAACGTCGCGCTGCGCCAGGAGCTCGACCTCTACGTTTGCCTGCGTCCGATCCAGTACTTCAAGGGCGTGCCGACGCCGGTCAAGGCGCCGGAAAAGGTCAACATGGTGATCTTCCGCGAGAATTCCGAGGACATCTACGCCGGCATCGAATGGGCCGCCGAGTCCGACGAGGCGAAGAAGCTGATCGACTTCCTGATCAAGGAAATGGGCGTCAAGAAAATTCGCTTCCCGGCGACGTCCGGCATCGGGATCAAGCCGGTGTCGCGCGAAGGCACCGAGCGGCTGGTGCGCAAGGCAATCCAGTATGCGATCGACAACGACAAGCCGTCGATGACGCTCGTGCACAAGGGCAACATCATGAAGTTCACCGAGGGCGCGTTCCGCGACTGGGGCTACGGCCTCGCGCAAAAGGAGTTCGGCGCGCAGCTCCTGGACGGCGGCCCGTGGATGAAGATGAAGAACCCGAAGACGGGCGGCGACATCGTCATCAAGGACGTCATCGCCGATGCGTTCCTGCAGCAGATCCTGCTGCGCCCGGCCGAGTACAGCGTGATCGCGACGCTGAACCTCAATGGCGACTACATCAGCGACGCGCTCGCTGC
>JBDTLY010000075.1:0-10675 GCA_039934535.1 Casimicrobiaceae bacterium
TTAGCGAGGGCGCGACGCTCGTCGTCGACGGGCGTCGGCCGGCGGTGGCGGGACACGAGAACGGATTTTTCGTCGGGCCGACCTTGTTCGATGCGGTGACGCCCTCGATGGCGATCTACCGCGACGAGATTTTCGGGCCTGTGCTCGCGGTGGTCCGTGTCGCGTCGCTCACCGAGGCGATCGAGCTCGTCAACCGGAATCAATATGCGAACGGCGCAGCGCTCTTCACGCGCTCGGGGCACGCCGCGCGGCGGTTCCAGGAGGACGTCGATGTCGGGATGCTCGGCATCAACGTGCCCATTCCGGTGCCGATGGCGTTCTATTCGTTCGGCGGATGGAAGAATTCGCTCTTCGGCGACTTGCACGTGCATGGCATGGACGGCGTGCGCTTCTACACCCGCGGCAAGGCCGTGACTGCGCGCTGGCCCGACGACGGCAGCGCCGCGCCGGGATTTCACATGCCGGTGATGGGTTAGCGTGCACTAGTCGCCGCCTTGTCCACGGCGACGGTCCCGCCGGCGTCGATGCGGAAATCGATCGCGAACATCACGTAGAAGCGGATGTTCAGCCCGTTGTTGCGCGCGGGTATGAACGCGGTCCGCGCCAGCACCTTTTCGACGGTGTCGGCGAACTCCTCCGGGCCGTCGACGACGTGCATCGCCTCCACTGCACCGTTTGGATCGATGACGGCCCATCCAATGACCGTCGCCTCCTGGCCCGCGGCGAGGGCTCCGGGCGGATAGGGAATCTCGATCCGGTCGGGAACGCCCACCCTCGCGTCGACCTCGCCTGGAAATTCGTCGAGCGCGCCGTTTTCGAACGTGCCACCGAATCGCGTGCGCGGGATTTCTGCATCGAGCACGATGCGCGGCATGCGCATCGCGGCGAGGTCGCGCTCGCTGGCGCCGGCATTCGTTGATGCGCGCGCGGCCTCGGGCGCCGCGGGCGGAGGCTCGGCAGGCGGCGCGGGCGGGACCCGCGCGATGTCCGCCATCGGGTTGGGAATTGCGTACATGGGCACCGGTCCGGATTCCGAGGGCGCGGGTCCGGATGCGGTGCCGCCGACGTCGGCAACGGGCAGCGTGACCAGTCGCGCTTCGAGCGTCGGCACAACTACGCCGGATAACCGCGATCCGGGAGGCGAATCGCCTTGGATGCGTCCCAGCGTCGCGAACACCGCAACGTGCGCGACAGTCGACACGACGAGCGCAATCGTCAGCGTTGCGTCGCGCAGCGGAAAGAAAGCGCCGTTGTTCATCTTGTGCGCGGATTATGCGGCGGCTCGGGCAGGGGGTCCACTCGCGATGGCGATTTGCCGCGCACCCCAAAGCGAAGCGGCGAGCGTTTCCGCCCGCCGCCTCGTCACCTGCAGGCCGTCTCGGCCCGGGCGTCCCTACTCCAAGCGCCCTTGCCTCCGATCACTCGCCTGACAGCAGTCGCCACGAGAAGCGGTTTCTGCCCAGCGCCGACGGATTCGCGAACGGCACAGGCACTGCCCCCGGGTTTTCGTGCGAGAGGATCGCGCCGAGCGTGTACCCCGTGAGGTTTCCGAACGCATCGTATTGCGGCATGCCGACGATCTGCAGTCCGACGCCGCCCGAATCGTCGTGGATCCACGGTTGGGTGGGGGTCGTCGAATCGAAAATCAGCGACTTGCCACTCGCGTATTCGCGGCCGTAGATGTCGACCGGCAGCGCGATCGTACACGGGTCCACCGGAACCTCCGTCCCGATGTAGAGGACCGCGCTCACGTCGGCCGCGACGTCGACGACGATACGCTGGGCGGGTTGCGCTCCCGTGCCATCCGGCAGGTCGTGGTGCCAGCCATCGGGCGCGCCCCCAATGATTCCGGCGCCGGTTACCGCGTCGACGGCCATGGTGATTGCACGCGCGTTGAGCGGGAGGCCCAACGACGGCCGGACCTTCGAAAGCGACCCATCGCGGATCGCCCACATCGTCTGCACCTGCGGCGTCGACGGATTTGTCAGGTCGGTGTCGTCCAGCAGCTGACCCGTCCCGATGAACACATAGCGATCCGCGCCGTTCTTGTAGTCGATCTCGATTTGCGGCGCCGTCGTCACGGGCTGCGGCTTGCCGAGCGGGTCGGTGAGGAGCGCGAAGTTGTCGACGGTCCAGGCGCCATCGTTCGGATCCGACACGTCGAACCGCCACAGGTTGCCGCACAGGTCACCGCCGTAAATCTGCTCGGTGAACTGGTTGTGGAAGTCCTTGGTGAAACCGTTGATTTGCGCCATGCCGGTCGATTCAATCAGGACGCCGTCCGGACCGGTGCACGTGACCTTTGGCGTGTTCAGGTACTTCCGCCCGACCTGCTTGCCCGTCTTCGGGTCGAGGAAGTAAATACGGCCTTCGCCCGAGACGTTGTTGTAGCCGGAGGTGACGATCACGACCCAGCCGTAGGCGTAGGTCTTGGCGATGACCGGCCGGCCGTACGTGTATTTCCAGTCCGGATCCGTCACTTCCCACAACACCTTGGCGCCCGCGGCCGCCTCGTCCGGAGTCGCCGGGTCGGTGAGGTCGAGGGCGTAGTACGAGTTGCCGCCCTTGCCGAGGCCGCCGACGACGATGGTGTGCCAATCGGACGCGCCGCCCTTGACTCCGGCGCTGTTGAAATCCACATCCGACGTGCGTGGCGACGAATCGACGTAGAAGTGATGCTTGTAGATCGACGGCGGGCCGTCCTGGAACGTCAGCGCCTGAAGCCCGTTGGGCTTGCACGCCTCGTCGACGCCGGCCTGCGTGCACGGCGGCGTCAAGGGCGGTGCCGGCGGCGAGCGGAAGATCGCGTTGGGCACGAATGCCCAGACCTCATCCCCGGTGACGGAATCGATGACGTGCACCATGCCATCGTTGGCGGCGGCGACGACCTGGTCCACGCGCATGGAATTCGTGGTGGCGAACGCGAGGTAGCCCGGATCCGCGGCGGGCTGGTTGAAGATCTCCGGGTTGATCTGCGTTGCCGTAATGACCAGCGGCTGCGCATGCGAAATGTCGCCGAGCTTCCCGGTTCGCGTCCGGAACTGGCCGACGTCCGAGCCCTCTATCGAATAGCCCGCGATCGGTCCATAGGGCGGATTGACCGTCGAGCCGCCGCGGAGGTAGGACACCATCCGGTACTGCATCAGCGGATTAAGGTTGCTCAGCGTATTGAGCTGCGCAGTCGACAGGGTGAGCCCCAGGCTTCCGCCCGCCACGGCGCGGAACGCGACCGGCTTCCCTCCCGGCGGCAGCGCCGGATCCCAGCTCACGATGCGGCGCTTCGATTCGTTGAGCCAGGGCTCGTCGCCGACAAACCCCGGGAGGATCTGGTTTGTCAGGCGGGTGTTCGCCTGCCAGATCGTCGCCACCTCGGCGCCGGTCTTCGGGTCGATCTGGACCTTGAGTAGGTCGCCCGACCAGCCGGGCTCGATCGTCGGCTCGTAGATGATGTCGTTGGTCGCGCTCAGCACCTGCCCCGAGAATCCGGCGCCTGTCGCCGACTTGCGGTTGTTCGCGATGCGGCCGAGGATCCGCCCGAGGCCCAGCTGGACTTCGACCGGCGACTTGGCGTACACGAAGATGCCGCGCGCGTTGACCGCCGCATGCCACAGGTCGTCCACCGCGACGGCGCCCTTGTTGCCGGCCGGCCGCTGCGGATTGTTCGGCGCGGTCAGGTCGGGCCATTGCTGCGTCCCGGCCTTGATGGCAGCCACGGTGGCTGCCTGGGCACCCGAGCTGCTGGCGTCGAGCGTGCCGGACGCCCCGAAGGAGATCGCCGAGAACTGCATGTGCTGCCACCACGCGGGATCCTTGACGGGATCGAGGTCGTTCGGCGTCTTGCCCGAGTCGGACGGCACATTATTCTTGAGGCCGCCTCTCAGATCCTTCGCCCAATAATTCATCGCGATGTCGGCCAGTGTGTTGGGGACCGCCTTCGTGCCCCAACGATAGGGCGTCGGCCAAGCCGCCCCTGACGGAAGGAAGTCCGGCATCACGTTGTCGGGGTTGCTTGTGAGGTCCGGCATCAGCCCCGGGGCCGGCCACGCCGGCATCGTGTCGTCCTTTTCGCCGGCGATCACCGGCAGATAGACCTGGTTGTTGAAGCCGTCAGTGAACAGGATGTGGAAGTTGCTCTGGCAACTGATCACGTTACCCAAAGTGTCCTTGACGTTGAGCGGATCCTTCGCGCCGCCCGGAAGCGCGTTGAGGTCCGACGGCAGGCCGCCGCTGGCGCCCGTCTCGAACAGGCTGCCGACCCGGATCATCGCCGACATGATGGGCGTCTTGTAGGTCGTCACCGTCGGGATGCCGAACAACGCCGTCCAGAAGTCGAATCGTGTTGTTCCCGCGGTCGTTCCCTTGAAGTCGCCGACGTCGACCCACGTGGTCGCCGCTGGGTTCGTGCCCCCTGTCGGCTTGCCCTCGGGGCCGAGGTTCTGGAACCCGACGCGGTAGCTGTCGTCCAGCAGGCTGAACGCGAGCGACGACGTGGCCTTCGCCGCGTGCGCGCGGAGCCGGTAGTACGCGAACCAGTTCGCGTAGTTCTGCGACTCCTGGGCGTAGGTGCGCGCCAACGCAAACCCCGTGAGCTGGTCGGTATACGGGAACGTCCGGGCATCGTTGACCAGGCCTACGCGAGTGAACTTGCCGTACTGGACGATCTGGTGCGAGCTCAGGTCGTTGGATGTCTGGCACGCGCCGATGCCGTAGCCTTTCCACTGCGAGTTCGCGGTGGTGTCGATCGTGTCGCAGAACTTGACCGAGGCGATCTGGTAGTAGTGTCGCGGAATGGCGATTGTCGCGCCGATCGTCGGGCAGCCACTGGTGATGGCTTGCGTGAACGTGCCGGTTTGCTTGTACGGTGCAATGCCGGTCCTGTTGGCGGCATAGACGTCGCCGAGGTTCGTCCGCGGATACGTGAAGGGCGTGCCGCCGCCGGCGGCGGTCACGGCGTAGGTCTGATTGTTATGCCGGCATGCGTAGCCTTGCGCAAGGGCGTCCTGCAGCGCCGTGTTGGCCCCCGCGGAGTTGGTGGCGGGATCCCAAATTTTGCCGCCGCAGGTTGCCGTCCCTAACTGGTAGATGGGTTGACCGCCGAGCGTGCAGCCAGTGATCGCGGCGGGCGTACCTGGCTGGTCGGGACAATTGACCGGGTCGCAACTCGCCGTTCCGCACGCGGCCGGGCACGAAGCGCCGGTGATGCTGCATTTGTTCAGCGGGAGGGGCTGATAGTCCGACTTGCACTGGCACGGCAGACACTCGGGCGGCAAGCCGGTGCCGAGCGAGTTGCCGTCGGAGGCGACGGGCGTCCCCTGGTTCGGCAGGCAATAAAGCGCCGTATTGTTGCAAACATCGGGAAGCACCGGTTTCGTCCAGTTCCGCAATCCGGCTGTCGGGTTGCACGTCTTGGGGTTGACGTTGCACGTCTGCGTTTTGGGCGGCCCGGGCATGCCCATGATGGGCGCGCCGGTAAGGCACCCGGTGATGACGCCCGGGTTGCGCGGGTAATAGGGCGACGACGTGTCGCAGTAGAGGATCTTGTTGCCGAGGCTCTTGAAGAAGTATTGCGTTCCCTTCGCGCCGGTCGACGATTGGTACGGGTAGTTGTAGTCGGCGTTCACGGCCGGCGCGCCCGAGGCCGCGGAGACGCCGTAGGGCGTTCCGTTGATCCGGCACCAGCTGCCGGTTCCGGCGATAGGCGTCACGTTCGGCACGCCGGCAGAAGGCGCCCCTTCGGCGTTGGCGTCGCCTAGATCGAGAACGGTGAGGTTGCTGCTCGGGCCGCCCACGGTGAGCGGCCAGTCGGTATTGCAGTAGATTGGAACGTTGACCTTGCCAGTCAAGTTGACGTGCGTCGTGAGCGACGCGTCACCCGGATAAGGAAAGGTCTGCGCGTTCGCGTAGATCTGGTCGCCCGTCACCATGTTGGTGTCGGTGGCCAGATGCGTGAGCGGCGCGTTGTCGGCCTTGACTGGCGGCGTGTAGGTGACGTCCGGATTGTAGGCGAGCGTATTGAACTCGGCCGCGTAGAAGGGCGGCGACTGAAACGTGCCGCTGTAGGTCGAGGTCTGGGCCGCGCACGCGCCCGTGTTGCTGCCGGTGCGGCAGTACCCGACGCCGATCGTGTATTGAATGACGCCGGTCGCGGGCGTCACTGCCGTGGCGACGACCTGGAACGTGAACTTCGGCGAGGCCAACATCGTGATCTTGAACGTGCCGTTGTACTCGGGTTGGTTGGCGCCGAAGATCGTGATGTATTGGCCGGTAGACAGGGTTCCCCAAGCAGCGGCCGAGACGGTCGCCGTTGCCGTGGTGAGGAGACGCGTGATGCTGGTGATGCTGACCGCGGCCACGCCGCCGGCGATGACCCAGTCCGGCAGGTAGGAGAACTGCATGCTCCCCGAGTCGTCCATCGAGTAGACGATATTCGGCTTCGCCTGGACCTTGGACGCGATGGGAATGTCCCCGAGCCTGGTCTGGGCGAAGGCGTCGCCGAGCGGGCCGAGCACAAGGCCCAGGCTTACAAGCGCGACGAGCGATCGGTGGAATGCACGTCGGAGGTTTTTCGCGTTCATGTCGGTCTTCCGTGGGAGTTACTCGCCATCAGCGCAGCATGGCCTGGGCATACGTTGTCGTGTTGGTGCCGGGCACGTCGACGCGCACGGTCACCCGGTAGAGCGGGATCGGCGGCAGCGTCGGCCCCTTCAGTTCCCCCGTTGTCTTGGCGACGGAGACCTTCGGCGGCAGCTGGTCGCAGTACTGCACTTTCTGGATGAATGTCATCGGGATCGGCGCCGCCGAATTGCACACGCGCTCGATGACCGACCGTACCTCGATCTTGGTGGAGGGATAGATGTCGGCGGCTCCGAACGGGTAGGTCCCCTTCATCATCGTGTACGTGCCGGAAAGCACGGTGGGGATGCCGTTGGGCTTTTCGCCCGCCTGCAGCTTGGCGAAATAGTGGAAGGGGGCATTGTCGACCTCGAAATTGAAGCCGGTGACGAACACCCAGTTGACGGCCTGCTCGACAGCGAGGTTGACCGCCGTCGTCGACGCCTCGCGAAACGCAATGTTGCCGGCGACCGAGCCCGCGGTGTCGACGGACCGGATCAGGGCGACGCCTGCGAGGCTCAGCACGACCATCGCGATCAGCGCGATGAAGAGGACGACGCCGCGTTGGCGGCGCGCGCGGGCAGGACGGCGGGCGGACGTGAGTTTGGTTTTCATGTTCCGTCGTTGAAGATGGCGTTGCGCATGGGGACCACGGTTTCGTAGATCCTGAAGCGGTAGTAATCGGTAAGGGTGTTGTTGTTGATGTTGATGCTGCCCGGGCATACGCCCGTCGAGCAGTCGAAGAGCGTCGCTGTCTGGCCCTTCAGCGCGGTGTTGTCCTGACCGCCTACCAAAAACTCGGGCTCGTCGCTGCGGACGACGATCGCGATCCGGATGGCGCGGATCGTCGCAAGGCCGCCGGCCGGAAACATCACCGTATTCGTCAGGTCGTCAGGCGCGTAGTTGCGTCCGCACACGCCGCTGTTCGTCGCCGCCGTCCAGATGATGACGCCGCTCGGGATGAAGGGGGGGAAGGGCGGGACGCCGCAGTCGACACCATATTGAACCTTCATCAGCACGATGTTCTGCGAAATCGGATTGGCAGTAGCTCCGACCGTGAACAAATCGGTGGTGCGCAGCTGACCGTTGACGATGTCGTACAGCGTGCGTGTCGCCTCGCCGGGCTGTCCGAGATTGAAGACGTTCGGCCCATCCTGCGTGCCGCTCGTCTTGTAGGCCTTTACCGTGCCCGGGTGCGCCACCTTTATGTAGCCCGTCGTGACGTCGCCCGCCGAGCTGCCCGGGGTGATCGCCGTCACCCGTGACAATTCGCAGTTGCCGGACATGTCGTTGAGAACGATCAAGTCGTTGACGCGATACCCGTTGGGACTTTGCACGAAGAAGGGATCGGTGCCGACCGCCATCGGGGTGTCGACCAGCAGTTCCGGCGAGATGACGTGCGGCGCCGTGCTGTACGTGATGATCATGCTGTCCGACACGTTGGCGTTGCCGCTGTCGCGGATCACCACGGGAATCGGGCGGATCGCCTTGTTGCCGCCGAAGAATCCGGCGGGGGAGGGCCAGTTGGGATCGACGAGGGTGCACGTGCCGAGCTGGGCCCCCGCGGCGGCAATGCCGTTCCCGGCGTTGGAGATCTCGCGGTTCAGGACAAACTGCGTGAAGAGCCCGGTGGTCTGGGCGTCGGCGGCGCCCACGGCCGTGCGCTTGTAGCCTTCGGCAACGGCAAATACGTTGTAGACCGCGATGAGCACGACCATCCCGATCAGAATGCCGACCATCGTCTCGACGATGCCCATGCCGCGCTGGCGAGAGAAGGCAGATTGGCG
Organism: Casimicrobiaceae bacterium; assembly: GCA_039934535.1. Lineage (GTDB taxonomy): Bacteria > Pseudomonadota > Gammaproteobacteria > Burkholderiales > Casimicrobiaceae > CAIWHR01. Next base: position 8,400 of record JBDTLY010000075.1, read on the forward strand.
TGGCGAAGCCATCAATTCGCTCCCACGGTGGCGTCCATTTCGTATTTGTGCACGGGCGAACCTGCCGGCTCACCCGGCGCCTGCCAGTACACCTGGATCAGCACGTTATGGCTGGTGGCCGTGAGCGGAAGATTCCCGGCGGCGTCGATCGTCACCAGCGGCGCGTTTGCGGGAATGTTGGCGCCGGGCAGCCGCTGCCCCACCCAGTTCTTGAATTCCACGTACGGCGCGCCGGCCCCGGTTTCGAAGTCGGCCTTGAGCTTTCCGGCGGTCACGAGGTCGTACGTCCACATCTGCCCAAGTAGAGAATTGGCGAGGAACGCGGCCTCGGCGCGGTACTGCGCGTCGTCGACGTTCTGGATGGCGCGCGCCTGCAGCCCGATGAGACCGAGGACGCCGAAAGCGACGATCAGCACGGCGATCAGCGCCTCGAGCAGGAAGCTGCCGCGCTGCGCCAGGCGACGGACCGGCGCATTCGCGGGCAGCCTGCAGTCGATTTTCAGTTTGGCAAGAGCATGCATATCGTTGATTCCCGGGCGGTCAGATCGGGCACGCCTTCGGGTCGTTGTTTCCAAACTTGACGTTTGCCTGAGGGTCGCAGATCTTGATGCCGGTGCGGTTTCCCTGGCCGGCGACAAGGCTCGCGCCGCCACCGACCACCACGTTCAACTTGCGCGCGCCGGCCACGCCGGTAGACGAATCGAGATCGATCTCGGTCATCGTGGCGCCCAGCGCGTTGGGCCCGATCTGGCCCAGGCCGGTAAACGTGACGGTCGTCGACGCTGGTGGAATCGGGGTGAATGCCACCAGGCTGGCGCCCTCCATGAAGGTTCCGGATTGCAACAGCGATCCGTCGAGCACGAGCGTCGTGGTCCAGCCGCCGGTTCCCGTGGTCGGGTCGATCGTGAACGCGACCTGGCTGTCGCGCTTGACGGCCTCGATCTGGGCGTTGCGCAGACCGCTGGCCAGCGATTCCGCCGCACTGCGAATCTGGGCATCGGCAATCCACAACGAGTAGCTCGGCATCGCGAGCACGACGAGCAACCCTGCAATGGCGAGGCCGATCATCAACTCGATCATCGAGAACCCCACGATGCGGTGGCTGCCCATCAGCAGGACCCGTCCTTGCGCAGCGCCCAGCAGCCAGCGTTCGTATACTTGCCGCCTGGCCCTACGGACGCCTTCAGGCTGGTCTGGTCAATTGTGTAGGTGAACCCGCCCATGCCCTTCGCCGCGATGCCCGTTGCCGTGATCACGTACGATTCCGGCGGTCCCACGAGGGCGTTGCAGGTCAGCGTGAAATTGTTCGACGCATCGGCGTTGTACGCGACGATTGAAGGATCGGCGCCGCAGGCGGCTAGGTTGAGGTACGTCCGGTTGTCCATGAAATACTTCTCCATCTGCGTGCGCACGTCCCCCAACTGGGTGGTGGCGCCGACGATCTTGCTCCGTGTCACCGAATCGCCGTAAAGGGGAATGGCGATGGCTGCCAGAATGCCGATGACCACCACCACGATCATCAATTCGATCAAGGTGAAGCCGGCGTTCGACGACGGTGTTGCAATCTGCGTGCTGGACATGGAAATCCCCTTTGCGATGCACGTATCCTAGGAGCAGCGGAGGCGCTCCGCAAACGATCCCGACCAATGGGCGCCCTGCGGGAACGGACGGCGCCGCGGCGTTAGGGGCAGGTCGCCGCGGTCCTCTGGATGCGGGCGCGTCCGCTGTTGGCGAGGACTACGTCGATGGCGCGACGCCCGCTCATGCAGACGGTGAACGTTCCCATCTGCAACGCGCCGTTCAGCAAGCGCGCCGAACCGAGACTTGTGTACGACACATAGTCGGCGACCGGGCGGTTGCCGCGAATCGTGATGCCTTGCGTCGCCGCTTCCTGCACGCGAAGCGCCGCCTCGCCCGCGTCGATATCACCGTCGCGATCCGCATCGACGTGCACCACGTAGCCCGCTTCCCAGCCTCCCGTCGTCGCGCAATTTCGCCGATCCGCGGATTTACAGAGGTTGACGCGGCGTCCGTGCTTGATGGCCTCGGCGCGCGCGATGTTCATCGTGCCCGCCAGCAGCTCGGCATGGTTGCGCACCTGATAGTCGGCGATCCACTCCCCATAGAAGGGCGTCGCGAGCGCGGACAGGAGTGCGGCAAGCGAGAGACCGATCAGGAGTTCGACCAGCGTCCAGCCGGTGGTAGCAGGGAAGTGCGTGCAGGCGGTCATGGTGGTCTCCGGGTTGCCGGTCGGGACGGCGCCCCGCCGTCCGTCC
>JBDTLY010000076.1:0-10671 GCA_039934535.1 Casimicrobiaceae bacterium
TGCCGAGCTTCGGGTCCCAGTTGACGAGGCGCTTGCCGCGATAGATGAGGCCGTCCTCGTGCAGGCGCACGAAGGTCTCGAGCACCGCCGCCGACATGCCCTCGTCCATCGTGAAGCGCTCGCGCGACCAGTCGCCGGAGGTGCCGAGCCGCCGCATCTGCCGCGTGATCGCGGAGCCGGATTGCTCCTTCCATGCCCACACCCGCTCGACGAATTTTTCGCGGCCGAGATCGTGGCGCGACGTCCCTTCGGCCTTCAGCTGCTGCTCGACGACGATCTGCGTGGCGATGCCGGCGTGGTCGGTGCCGACCTGCCACAGCGTGTTGCAGCCGCGCATCCGGTGATAGCGGATCAGCACGTCCATGATCGTGTGCTGGAACGCGTGGCCCATATGCAGCGTGCCGGTCACGTTCGGCGGCGGCAGCTGGATGCAATACGCAGGCGCACCCGGCTGGAAGCGCGGCTTGAAGTCGCCGCGCGCTTCCCAGATCGGGTACCACTTCTCCTCGATCGCGTGCGGCTCGAAGCTCTTGGCGAGTTCCATGTGGGGATGTGCGGCCGTCGCGGCCGAACCAGCTTTCAAAAGCGTGAAATTATAGCGGATCGCGCGCGCGTCCCGCGCCGATCCGGTGCTCAGAACCCGAAATGGCGTGCGAGCTGATAGAACGCGAAGCTCGCCGCCCATGCGAGCAGGATCGACCACGTCACCGACAGCAGCGCGAAACCGCTGCTTTTGGCTTCAGCACGAAGCGCGGCAACGGTGGACAGGCACGGCGTGTAGATCAACGTGAACAGCATGAAGCTGTAGGCCTGCACCCAATCCATCCGGCCCGCGAGGTTGTGGGCAAGCGCCTGGCCCTCGAAGCCGAAGATCACGGCGAAAGCGCCGATCACCACTTCCTTGGCGATGAAACCGAAGATCAGCGCGACCGTCAGTCGCTCATCGATGCCGAGCGGCGCCAGCACCGGCTGGAACAGGTGGCCGAGCATGCCGGCGAAGGTGTCGGTAGACCCCGGAACCGCACCGGCCGGCAGGTTGGTGAGAAGCCAGATGAGGACGACGCCGCCGACGATGAACTTGGTCGCGCGACGCAGGAAATGCCGCACTTCGTGCCAGGCACGCAGCACGATCTGGCGCAGCGTTGGCAGCCGGTACGGCGGCAGCTCCAGCACGAACGGCTCGTCGCTGCGGAACCGCCCCTTGAACACCACCGCCGTCGCGATCGCCGCGACGAAGCTCATCACGTACAACGAAAAGATCACCCACGGCGCCTGCCGCGGCGTGAAGATCGCCGCCGTGAGGAACAGGAACACCTGCAGCCGCGCCGAGCACAGCGACACCGGGATGATCATCATCGTCAGCAGGCGCAGTCCGCGCGAGCGCATGATCCGCGTGCCCATCGCCGCCGGGACGTTGCAGCCGAAGCCCATCAGCATCATCACGAAGCTGCGGCCATCGAGGCCGAGCTTCGCCATCAGCGCGTCGGTGAGGAACGCCGCGCGGGACAGGTAGCCCGAGTCCTCGACCACGGCCATGAACAGGAAGAACAGGATGATCAGCGGCACAAACGCCGCGACGGTGACGACCCCGGACCAGACGCCGTCGAGCAGGAATCCCCGGAGCATCGCCGGCGCAGACGCGAACAGCGGATCGAGCGCGGACGCGCGCAGCCCGTCGAACGCCCACTGCAGCGCCTTCTGCATCGGCTCGCCGAGGCGGAAGACGCCTTCGAACAACAGCAGCATCAGCAGGAAGAAGAGCGGCAGTCCGAGCAGCGGATGGAGGAGCACCCGGTCGATGCGGTCGGTCAGTTGCTCGGACATCCGCTCGGGAATGTCGACGGCGGCCTTCAGCGCCACCGCCGTGTCGGTCTCGATCCGGTCGTCGGCGGCGAGCCGCGCGCGGATCGCGCCGGGCGGCAGTGGCTGCGCCGACGCGAGCGAGCGCGTCAGCATCGCCATCGCCTCTTGCTGGCCGTGACCGTATTTCGCCGAGAGCAGCGCCGCCGGCGCGCCGAGCTCGCGCGCGAGCGCCGCCGTGTCGATGCGGATGCCGAGCTGCTTCGCCTCGTCGGCCATGTTGAGCAGCACCACCGTCGGCAGCCCGAGTTGGCGGAGCTGCAGCGCGAGCCCGAGCTGGCGGTCGATCTGCGCGGCGTTGACGACGACCGCGACCAGGTCGACCGTGGCCTCTTCCAGAAAGTGGCGGACGATCCGCTCGTCGTCGGAGAACCCATGGAGGTCGTAGATGCCCGGCAGGTCGACGATCTCGACCATGTCGCCGCCGAGCAGCACTTTGCTGGCGAACAGGTCGACGGTGATCCCCGGCCAGTTGCCCACGCGCGCCGAGGCGCCGGTGACGCGATTGAAGAACGTCGACTTGCCGGTATTCGGCATGCCGACGAGCGCGATGCGCTTCACGGCCGTCAGCGAACCACGACGATCTGCCGGGCCTGGCTCCGACGAAGGATCACGTCGGTGGTGCCGAGTCGCACGTGCAGCGGTCCCGCGAGCACTCCCTTGCGGATCATCCGGATCCGCTGGCCGATGCGAAAGCCCATCGCCGCGAGGCGCTGGCGCAGCGCGGAGTCGGCATGGACGGCGACCACGGTGCCATCGGCGCCTGTCGCGAGTTCGAGCAGCGGAATCATGGTTGGCTCAATCAAGAATGATTCTCATTATCCCGAAGGCTCGCCGGCGCGCCTTGATCCCGGACAAGGTTCGGTCAGGAACCGTCGGCGGAGCGCCGATTGCGCCGATTGCGCCGTTACCCAGGGGCGCTGACGGGTCACATGTCGCGCCCGATCGCTCGGGCCACGGCGCGCAGCTCGCCCATCAGTGTCGCGAATTCGGCGGGCGTGAGCGCCTGGTCGGCATCGCACCACGCGTCCTTCGGGTTCGGATGAATCTCGATCAGCAGTCCATCCGCGCCCGCCGCCACGGCGGCCTTCGACAGCGCCGCGACCATCCATGCCTTGCCGCCGGCGTGCGACGGATCGACGATGACGGGGAGGTGCGTCTCCCGCTTCATCACGGCGATCGCCGTGACGTCGAGCACGTTGCGATACGCAGTCTCGAACGTGCGGATGCCACGCTCGCAGAAGATGATGTTGTGATTGCCGCCGGCGGCGATGTACTCGCCCGCCATCAGCCACTCCGCGATTGTCGCGCTCATCCCGCGTTTCAGGATCACCGGCGTCGTGACCTGCCCGACCGCCTTCAGCAGGTCGAAGTTCTGCATGTTGCGCGTGCCGATCTGGATCACGTCCACCTCGTGCTCGAGAAACGTGTCCAGCATGCGCACGTCCATGAGCTCGGTGACCACCGGCAATTTGCGCGTCGCCGCCGCGTCCTTCAGGAGCTTCAGGCCATCCACTCCTTTGCCCTGGAACGCGTAGGGCGACGTGCGCGGCTTGAATGCGCCGCCGCGCATCAGGTGCGCGCCGCCTGCCGCCGCGCCCGCGGCCGCCGCCGCCATCTGGTCTTCCGTCTCGACTGAGCAGGGACCGGCGATCACCTGGACCGTCGCGCCCCCGAACGGCATGCCGCCCGCGGTGACGATCGTGTTGGACTTGTGCCACTCGCGCGCGACGAGCTTGTACGGCTTCACGATGTGCATCGACTTCTCGACGCCTGGCATCGGGTCGAACATCTCCGGATCGAGCTTGCGCTCGTCGCCGACCGCGCCGATCAGCGTCCGCTCGGTGCCGCGGGAAATATGCACGTCGAGCCCGTGCGCGCGGATCTTCGCCTCGACGGCGGCGATCGCCGCGTCGTCCGCGTCCGGCTGCATTACGATGATCATGATTTCCTCTCGGATGGCAAAAAAATCGGGCGGCCTTTTGGGGGCCGCCCGACGCTTGGTGAATGATTGCTCCTGCTAAGCGCGAACGCGGCCCGGAGTCGATGCCCAAAAATAGAACGCATAGCCAACAGAAGGTGATGGGCGGTTCATGGACGACGCGACAAGGGACCGAAGCTGCAGCATGGGCTCAGTCTAGCGGCAATCCGGTGCGTGCACAATCCGGGCGCCGATCACGGGTTCGCCTCTCGCCACTTCTCGATTTCGCGCTCGATCGCCTCCGCGACATAGGCGCGCAGGATCTGTCCCACTTCCCGGTTGATCGTCGTCACGAGATCGACGCTCGCGCGATCGACGATCGGCTGCAACCGCGCCGCAAGCTCGCCGTGCAAGCCGGTGTCGGTGAAGATGTCGATCCGCTGCAGCACCTGCATCCGGATCTCCTCCGCGAGTCCTTCCCAACGCTCCGCATCGGGGACATTCGTCGCGCCAGCCACGGGCGGCGGCACGGGATCGGGCGCTACCGGAAGCGCGGTTGCCGCGGGCGCCGACGGTGGAATCGCCGCCGGGGGCGGCGTGAGATCGCGCTCGAACGCGGCCTCCGTGGGCGTCACGCCGAGCATGGCGTCAAAGGCCGGGTCACTCGCCGGCGGCGGTTCCGCCGGCCGGCCGGACAAGTTGCCCGCAACCTTGGCGGCCACAAGGGATGCCGCTGCCGATGGCGGCGGCGCCGGTGCGGGCACTGGGGGTTCACGATGTTCCGCAGCAGGTTTGGGGGGCATTTCGACCGTCGGCGCCGGCGGCCGGACGCGCAAGGTGGAGGGCGGGACCACCGCGATCGAATCCGGCGCGGGGCCCGTGATGCTGACTTCGCCCAAGTCGACCTCGAGCCAGCGCGAAACTTCGCCCTCGTCATCCGGCAACGGCTGGATCGACAATTCCTCGACGGCATCGTGCAATTCGGGCACGTCGTCGGCGCGGACGTGGCGTTGCCGCGGCGCGGAACGCGATTCCATCGAAGATTCGCGCGACGACGGCGACGCGACGGCCGCGACGGCGACCTCGTCGGTCAACTCCGGAATGTCCTGCTCCTGCTCCCGCCCGCGGTTGCGCTTCATCAGCGCGTCGGCCTGCTCCAGCAGTTCGCGGGCGGTCGGCATCGCTATGCCCGCGAGGCGTGTTCCGCGACGTTGTGCGAGCGCACTTCATAGCCGCGCGCCTTGTAGAACTTCCAGCGCTCCCGGCCGGCCGTGGCGTCGTCTTCGTCGGTGCCTATCACCTCGACCAGGCGCTCGAAGCGGGAAAAGAACGGCGGCGGCGACGGGTGCAGGTTGACGAGCACTGCGCTGGGGCCGTCGTGGGTGAGCGCGTGATCCACCAGCACGGGCGTCTCGGCCGCCACCGCGCTGTCGAGCCGGCAATGTGGAACGAACCCGAGCGCGGGCCACTGCCACAGGAAGCGGTCGAAATGGTCCGTCGCTTCGGGATCGCGCGTGAGCACGCGCGCGCTGCCATGCTGCGCCCACGCCTTCGCCACGAGCTTCGCGGCGATCTCGAAGCGATCGGGGCAGTGTGTGTAGAAGTCGATGGTCGTCATCGCGGGAATCAGGACGCTGCGGAAGTCTCCTGTCCGAGGAGCCAGGTCGTGAGGAGCGCCACCGGCCGGCCGGTGGCGCCCTTTTCCTTGCCTTCCTTCCACGCGACCCCGGCGATGTCGAGGTGCGCCCAGTCAAATTTCCGCGCGAAACGCGACAGGAAACACGCCGCCGTGATGCTGCCGCCGGCACGGCTCGCGATGTTGGCGAAATCGGCGAAATTGCTCGCGAGGCCCTCCTGATAGTCGTCCCACAGCGGCAACTGCCAGCCGCGGTCGAACGCCTCGTCGCCGGCCGCGACGAGTGCCCGCGCAAGCGTATCGCTGTTGCTGAAGATGCCGCACGCGACGTGCCCCAGTGCGATCACCATCGCGCCGGTCAAGGTCGCGATGTCGACCACGCATTCTGGCTCGTAGCGTTCGGCGTAGGTCAGCGCGTCGGCAAGAATGAGTCGGCCTTCGGCGTCCGTATTGAGGACCTCGATCGTCTGCCCCGACATGCTGGTCACGACGTCGCCCGGTTTGGTCGCCCGTCCCGAGGGCATGTTCTCGCACGCGGCCACGAGCCCGATCACGTTGACCTCGGCCTTGAGCTCGGCGATCGCGCGCAGCACCCCGAACACGGAGGCGGCGCCGCACATGTCGAACTTCATCTGGTCCATGTCGAGGCCGTGCTTCAGCGAGATGCCGCCGGTGTCGAACGTGACCCCTTTGCCCACGAGCACCGTCGGCCGCTGCTTTTTCGGGTTGCCGCGGTATTCCATCGCGATGAAGCGCGGCGGCTCGTCGCTGCCGGCGGTCACCGACAGGAACGATCCCATCTTGAGCTCCTCGATCGCCTGGCGCTCGAGCACCGTCACCTTGACGTCCGGAAATTCCCGGGCGAGCTCGATGGCCTGCTGGCCGAGGTAGGTCGGCGTGCAGATGTTGGCGGGCAGATTGCCGAGATCACGCGCGAAGTCCATGCCGTGCGCGATCGCGAGCCCCCGCGCGGCCGCGGCTTCGCCGTCCGTCAGGTCCGAGCGCTGCGGCACCGACAGCGTGAGCTTGCGCAGCGGACGGCGGACCTCGGCCTTTTCGCTCTTCATCCGGTCGAACCGGTAGACCGCTTCCATGGCGACGACCACGGCGTGCTCGACCCGCCAGGCGACCTCGCGCCGCTTGACCTTTTCCTCGGTGAGGTAAATGACGGCCTCGTAGGATCCGGTCTCGTTCAGCAGCTTGACCGCGGACTTGACCGCCGACCGGAACTCCCGGTCGCGGAAGTCGCGTTCCTTGCCGAGCCCGACCAGAAGGACGCGATCCGCCAGCGTGCCGCGCACGTTATGCAGGAGAAGCGTTGCGCCGAGCTTGCCCTCCATGTCGCCGCGACGAATGATTTCGCTGACATAACCGTTCGACGCACGGTCGATCAGCTCCGCCGACAGCGAAAGCTTGCGGTTGTCGAACACGCCGACCACCACGCATGCACTCCGCTGCTTCTCGGGGCTCCCGCTTTTTATGGTAAATTCCATCGCCCTTCCCTGCCTCCGCCGGTCCGTTTCTTTGCCGTAGCACGGCCTCGGCGGCATTATTGGCAAAACGGCCCCAAAAAGTCAAAAATCTCCAGCTGTCATGATTTATAGGCGGAGCCTGGTGCGGGAAATGACGACCACGGCCGTCGGGCTTTTCGTGGTCCTGCTGGGGATCCTGTTCACCAATTTGGTGCTGAAATTGCTGGCCCGTGCGGCCGGCGGTGCCGTCGCGCCCGAAGGAATCCTGGCCCTGCTTGGCTTTGGGGCCATGTTTTATTTAAACATTTTACTGTCGGTCACCGTTTTCCTGACGGTGCTGCTGACCCTGTCGCGGTGGTACCGGGACAGCGAGATGATCGTCTGGTTTACCTCCGGCCAGGGGCTGACGAGGGTCATCCGGCCGGTGCTCTGGTTCGCCACGCCCTTTTTCGTCGCCATCGTCGTCCTGTCTCTTTTCCTCTCTCCTTGGGCGGAGCAGCGGCGGACCGAGTACGAGCGCCAGCTGGAATCCAAGGATGAGCTCGCCCTCATCACGCCGGGACTTTTTCGTGAATTCCGCCGGGCCAACCTCGTCGTCTATGTCGACAGCATCAACACGTTCGACGGCCATATCCGCAATGTTTTCCTGCATTCGATCGAGGAGGGAAAGGATGTGACCACCGTGGCACGGCAGGGGAAGCTCGAGGAGGCGCCCAACGGCGACCGCTTCATCGTCCTCAGCGAGGGCCGGCGCTACGAGGGCAAGCCGGGCACGGCGGAGTACCGGGTGGTCGAATTCGAGAAGCTGGGCCGCCGGATCGAACCGGCCGAGCTGCGCAACCTGCCGGTCTCGACCAAGGCGATCCCGACGCCGCTGCTGGTCGCCGTGGACGGCCGCGTGGAGCGCGCCGAGCTCTTCTGGCGGCTTTCGGTGCCGATCTCGGCGCTCGTGCTGACGTTGCTGGCCATACCGCTTTCGTACGTGAACCCGCGCGTGGGTCGCTCGTTCAACCTCATCACTGCCGCGTTCATGTACATGCTCTACAGCAACTGCCTCAACATCGTGCAGAGCTTCATCGCGCAGGGAAAGATCGGGTTCTGGACCGGGCTCACGCTGCCCCACGTCGTCGCGATCGTGGTCGTGCTGCTGCTGTTCGGCCAGCGCCTCGGCTGGTTCGCGCGCCTGCGCCCGCCGCTGCGCAACGGGTCGCCCGCGTGAAGACGCTCACCCGCTACATCGGCCGCGAGCTCCTCGCCGCCATCCTGCTGATCTTCAGCGCGCTCGTGATGCTGTTCGCGTTCTTCGACCTGATCCACGAGCTCGGCGATGTCGGCCGTGGCGGCTACACGCTGTCGAGCGCGCTCCTCTTCGTCGGGCTGCAGCTGCCGTCGCGGATGTACGAGCTTTTTCCCGTCGCGGCGCTGATCGGCACGCTGTTCGCGATGTCGCAACTCGTCGCGAGCTCCGAATACACCGTGATGCGCGCGTCCGGCGCATCGTTGCTGCAGGTCACCTGGGCGCTCCTGCGCGTCGGCATTCCGCTCGCGGTGGCCACGTTCCTCGCGGGCGAGTTCGTCGCGCCGCCCGCCGAGCGGCTCGCGCAGCAGATTCGCGCGCCGTCCCGCGGCGAGGCCCGCATCGTCGCGCAGCAGTTCCAGTCAGGCTTCTGGTTCAAGCAGGAGCTGACCTTCGCCAACATTCGAAGCGTGCTCGCCGACATGACGATCGTCGGCGTGCGCATCTACGAGTTCGACAATGAGCTGCGCCTGCGGACGATCCGGACCGCCGAGACCGGCAGTTTCGGCGGTAACGGCCAGTGGCAGCTTGCGAAGGTGCGCACGACGCGGCTCACGGAGGATCGCGCGACGCTCGAGGTCGCGGACACGTGGGCCTGGGACACGGTGCTGAAGCCTTCGCTGCTGACGGTCTACCAGGTCGCGCCCGAGCGGCTCGAGCTCAACACGCTCTACGACAACATCCGCGTGCTGAAGAACCAGAAGACCTCGCGTTTCGAGATCGCGTTCTGGAACAAGGTGTTCTACCCGGCGGCGGTGGTGGTGATGATGATCCTCGCGCTGCCCTTCGCGTACTTCCAGCGTCGGTCGGGCGGCGTGGGCTTTCGCATCTTCGCCGGCACGATGCTGGGCCTCGTGTTCTTCCTGCTCGGGCGCCTGTTCACCAACCTCGGCGTGCTGAACGACTGGCCGCCGCTCTTCTCGGCGACTTTCCCGCTGGTTGTGTTCATCGTGGCCGCGAGTTCGCTGCTGTGGTGGCTCGAGCGGCGCTGAGGCTGGGGCTTCGTCCGATTCGCCCGCGGGTATTGATTCGTGCCGCGATCGATCCCACATGTCACTGATCCAACATCGAACCTGATCCGAATCCTCCATTCACCTTGCGGGAGGCGGGCCGGGTCTCGCTGCCCCCATGCAGATTCACGTTCCCGACCCCGCCTTCACAAATTCCGAGCGCTCCCGCGCCAACTTCCGGCTCGCGGTCAAGATCTCGCTGGTCTTTGTCGCGCTGCTCTGGCTGATCCAGATCGTGAATTGGGGACTGGATCTCGGGCCGGGCGATTTCGGCGTCCGCCCGCGGCAGGCGGAAGGACTGTTCGGAATTCTGGTGGCGCCCCTCGTGCATGGAGATTTCGGCCATCTCCTCGCCAATTCGCTGCCGCTGCTGATCCTCGGCACGACGATGCTGTACCTCTACCCGCGTTCGGCACTTCGAGTGCTGCCGGCGGTCTATTTCGGATCCGGCATCGCCGTGTGGCTGTTCGCGCGCGGATCGAGCCATATCGGCGCGAGCGGCCTGGTCTACGGCCTTGTCAGCTACATTTTCGTGGCCGGCCTGCTCCGCCGCGACCGGCGCGCCATCGCCGCCACGCTGCTCGTGTGCTTTCTCTATGGAACGCTGGTCTGGGGCGTGTTGCCAATCCAGCCCCGGATGTCGTGGGAAACGCATCTCGCCGCCGCGCTGATCGGCGCCGCGCTGGGGCTTCTGCTGCGGCATCTCGACATTCCGCCGCGCCGGCAGTATTCGTGGGAAGCGCAAAAGGATGACGACGGGGAAGACGACGAGCATGAAGTCTCGGATGTGGAACCGAGCGACGCCGGCGTTACGGAACAAAAAAATCCCGGCGCATGACCGGGATTTTTGTGTCGCGGGGCGCTGCCCCGCGGATTGTGCTGCGCGTCAGGCCGTTGCCGGCACGACGCTCGCGAACTTCCGCTTTTCTTTGCCCTTGGTCTTGAATTCGACCTTGCCAGCGACCAGCGCGAAAAGCGTGTGATCCTTGCCCATTCCGACATTCACGCCCGGATGGATGACCGTGCCGCGCTGGCGGATGATGATGCTGCCGGCAGAGATCGTCTCGCCGCCGTAGGCCTTGACGCCGAGGCGCTTCGACTCCGAATCGCGACCGTTGCGCGAGCTGCCGCCCGCCTTTTTATGTGCCATGGTGGTCTCTCCGTCAGCCGACGATGCTGTCGATCTTGAGTTCGGTGTAGTTCTGGCGGTGGCCCTGGTGCTTTTGATAATGCTTGCGCCGCCGCATCTTGAAAATCGTCACCTTGTCGCCGCGACCGTGCGCGACGACGATGGCCTTGACCGTCGCGCCCGCGACGGTAGGTTGACCCAGACGGACGCTCTCGCCTTCCCCGATCATCAACACCTGATCGAGCACGACTTCCGCGCCCACGTCCGCCGGTATCTGTTCTATTTTGAGTTTTTCGCCGGGGGCAACCTTGTATTGCTTGCCGCCGGTTTTTATGACCGCGTACAT